>JANMOP010000100.1:0-2987 GCA_031369365.1 Methylotenera sp. | reverse complement strand
AATCGCCATCACCGATATCTGGTCGATATTCATGATGCCACTCCTGAAATGTTAGAAAGAGCAGAAAAGGAAAAGGATGTCATCGTCACTGACTACTTAAATGAGAGATGGGATGCACATCCAATAAAGGGAATAAAATCTCTTTTCAGTCTGATTGCTACAAAAGTGGACGGACAAGTTAACTTACTGAGTAGGTAACATGCGTGTGCCTGTGAACAATGTATGAAGAATAATTTCTTCGGGTGCCTTCAAATAGAAACGACTGGTGATACTGTCATCGTCACTGATCATGGTCAGCCAACCCTTGAAATTAAGCCATTTCAATTAAAAAAACTAAACCCACTGGCGTTATTGCAGGGTTCTGTATTACGCTTCGACGACCCATTTAAACCTATTAATGAGGACGACTGGGAATCTGCAAAGTGATAGTCCTTGATACACATATTCTCATTTGGTGGGCAACTGGCGATTTAACAAAGCTATCGCCAAACGCAATTTCTGCCATTAATCAGGAATTAGCAGGTGGTGAAATCATCATCTCAACTATCACCGCATGGGAAATCGCCATGCTAATCGCCAAAGAGCGAATTGTCATCTCTATGGATTTAGATGAATGGCTATCCACAATTGCACAGATTGAAGCCGTCAAGTTTTATGCGGTAGACAACGATATTGCTGTGAAATCGGTCACTTTACCTAGCGAGTTTCATAAAGACCCAGCAGATAGAATGATAGTGGCTACCGCAAGAAAATTAGGCTGTGGTTTAGTGACGGCGGATGAAAAAATATTGAATTATCAGCATGTGAAAACTATTTGGTAACTTTGTTGTTATTTCATCATTTTTGAGTAATTTTAAGTGTATATACTAGACCATATCAAATTTCTAAATACTCTCACTAATGAGATAAATGAAATATTAAGAGCGCATAGTATTGAAATAATTAGTCAGAATGACATTTCATTTACTGATAAAACATTGTTTTTAAAAATAGAAATATCTAACAGGATTAGCTGCTTTTTACTTGCCTGCAAAAAATTATGAGTACGAAAATGAGTACAGAGTTTTATATCTGTATATGGCCAAGTTCAACTGTATCGGTTTTTGGATCAGCTATAGATAGCTATATTGAGGTTCCACTCAATAATACTCCAATCGGATTTAGATTAGAACTATTAGAGTGTTGTGCTAATACAAAACCTCAAAATTTACCGAGCAGCTGTGTATACTTACCAAGAGTTCGATAGTAAGTTACTGTTGGTGGTACTGCTTACTATGTTTTCTAACGGCTTCTAACATCGCTGCCGCGTTTTCTGGCGGTGTCCATTGTGTAATGCCATGGCCTAGGTTGAATACATGTCCATTGCCTTTACCGTAACTGGCTAAAATATTCGCCACTTCTTTTTCAATCGCCTCGGGTGTGCTGAGCAAAATTGCGGGATCTAGGTTGCCTTGCAGCGCCACTTTATCACCGACTCTTTTTCTGGCTTGGCCAATATCGACTGTCCAATCTAGGCCTAGCGCGTCTGATCCGATGGCGGCTTGCGCTTCTAACCACAATGCACCGCCTTTGGTGAATACGATGCTAGGTACTTGCTTGCCATCATAAGTTTTGGTTAAACCCGCAACAATTTTCTGCATGTAATTGAGCGAAAACTCAACATAGGCGTTGTGCGACAGCGCGCCGCCCCATGAGTCGAATATCATCACCGCTTGTGCGCCAGCAGCGATTTGCGCGTTGAGGTATTGAATCACCGTTTGCGCGGTGGTTTCTAAAATATGGTGCAATAAGTCAGGCCGTGCGTAGGCCATTTTTTTGAGGTTGAGGAAATCCGTGCCACCTTTGCCTTCTACCATATAGGTCGCTAACGTCCACGGGCTGCCACTAAAACCAATCAAAGGCACGCGGCCATTAATGGTTTTGCGAATTTGGCTTACCGCATCAAACACGTATTGTAACTTCGCCATATCTGGCACGTGCAGCGCTTTAATATCCGCCTCTTCGCGCAAAGTACGCTCAAATTTTGGGCCTTCGCCTTCTTCAAAATACAGACCCAAACCCATGGCATCTGGCACGGTGAGGATATCGGAAAATAAAATCGAAGCGTCTAGTAACGGGTAGCGATCAAGCGGCTGCATAGTCACTTCAGTGGCAAAATTAGGGTTTTTGCACAAGTCTAAAAAACTGCCTGCGGTTTTGCGGCTCTCACGGTATTCTGGTAAATAACGCCCCGCTTGGCGCATCATCCACACAGGCGTGTAGTCTGTAGGCTGGCGGTTTAGTGCGCGGAGGAAGGTGTCGTTTTGTAAGTTTGTCATTTTATATTATCCACAGATGAACACAGATACACACGGATAAAACCTTAATAATAACAAGTCAGACAATGAGGATTTTATCTGTGTGAATCCGTGTTCATCTGTGGCTAAAGTTTGATTTATCTAGGTAATTCTGATGAGCCCATTAAAAACTCGTCCACAGCCCGCGCCGCTTGGCGACCTTCGCGAATCGCCCATACCACTAGCGATTGCCCACGGCGCATATCGCCTGCGGCAAATACTTTGTCTTTATTAGTTTTGTAGCAGCCTTCGCCATCCGTAGCTGCTTTGGCGTTGCCGCGATTGTCTTTTTCTACGCCAAACGCATCTAGCACTTTTTGGATTGGTGACACAAAACCCATCGCCAGCAAGACCAAATCGGCGGGGATGGTGAATTCTGTACCTGCAATTTCACTCATTTTGCCGTCTTTCCATTCCACTTTGCAGCCTGTTAGCGCGGTAACTTTGCCGTTTTCGCCGACTAATTTTTTAGTGGTTATCGACCAATCGCGGTTTGCGCCTTCTTCATGACTGCTAGAAGTACGCATTTTTAACGGCCAGTTTGGCCAAACCAACTCTTTATTTTCTTTTTCGGGTGGTTGTGGCATCAATTCAAATTGGGTAATTGAGGCTGCGCCGTGACGGTTGCTAGTGCCTACGCAGTCAGAGCCC
>JANMOP010000092.1:0-15453 GCA_031369365.1 Methylotenera sp. | reverse complement strand
TTTTTTAAAGCATCCTAAACTTATGAAAACATTGCTTCTTGTAGATGGTTCATCTTACCTTTACCGCGCGTTTCACGCCATGCCTGACTTACGCAACAGTAAAAATGAGCCCACAGGCGCGATTCAAGGCGTGCTTAACATGCTGCGCCGTTTGCACAAAGATTACCCTAGCGATTATAGCGCGTGCGTGTTCGATGCCAAAGGCAAAACCTTTCGCGATGATATTTACCCCGAATACAAAGCCAACCGTGCCAGTATGCCAGATGATTTGCGCCCGCAAATAGAGCCGCTACACGAAGCCATTAAAGCCTTGGGCTGGCCGTTGATTATGATTGACGGCGTAGAGGCGGACGACGTGATTGGCGCGCTAGCTAAACAAGCGGAGCGCGAGGGTGTTCGCACCATTATTTCTACTGGCGATAAAGACATTACGCAGTTGGTAAATGCACACATCACCGTCATCAACACCATGCGCGATGCTTTTCGCAGGGTGGATGACGTGTTGGATATTGCAGGCGTAGAAAAGAAATTTGGCATACCGCCCAGCTTGATTGTGGATTATTTAACACTAGTTGGCGATACATCAGACAACGTGCCAGGTGTGGAAAAAGTCGGGCCAAAAACTGCGGTGAAATGGCTAACCAATTATGGCAGCCTAGATAATATTGTTGCCCATGCTGATGAAATTACTGGCGTGGTGGGCGAAAATTTACGCAAAGCGCTAGATTGGCTACCAACCGCACGCGAGCTGATTACCATTCGCTGCGATGTGGGCATACAAGAAAATTTGGCCGATTTATCGCCGCAAGCTATCGACAAACAAAAGCTAGCCGAATTATTTGACCGCTTTGAGTTTAAAAGCTGGCGCCGCGAGCTAGATAATATGGACAATTCCGTTAGTGGTGAGCTTGTCGAACCACAAAACAACCCTTCGACCATTCGCCAAGCTCATGGCTCAGGGCGAACGGGAGGTTTGTTTGATGCCAAGCCAAGCGCCAATAATACCAGCACTGGCGACCTATTCAGTTCCCCTCGCCCCAGCCTGGGAGAGGGGCTAGGGGAGAGGGGGATGTTGGTGGAGGGGGGCGACGCTGCTTCAAACGAAGTCAACTACAAACCTGTCACCACCCGCAACTTCGACACCATTTTAACCAACGAACAGCTAGACACTTGGTTAGCCAAATTAAAAAATTCGCCACTTATTTGCGTAGATACCGAAACCACCTCGCTAGAGCCGATGACAGCCAAAATTGTCGGCATGTCGTTTTCTGTCGAAGCAGGTAGCGCGGCTTATTTGCCACTTACGCACGATTATTTTGATGCACCAGAACAGCTTAATTTAGCTGAAACGCTAAATAAGATTAAACCAATTTTAGAAAACGAATCCATCAAAAAAGTCGGCCAAAATTTAAAATATGATCAGCACGTTTTGGCCAATCACGGCATTGCACTAAACGGTATTGCACACGACACCATGTTGCAATCTTACGTGTTTGAATCGCACAAAACGCATGGCATGGACGCCCTGGCAGAGCGGCATTTTGGCATTACGCCAATTAGCTATGAAAGCGTGGCTGGCAAAGGTGCAAAGCAAGTCGGTTTTAACCAAGTGACAATAGAAGTGGCCGCCGAATACGCCGCAGAGGACGCCGATATTACCTTGCAGCTGCATCAAGCCATGTACCCGATTATCGAAAATGATACCAAATTAAACTTCATTTATAACCAAATTGAAATGCCCAGCTCGGCCTGTTTATTTACTATTGAGCGCAATGGCGTGCTAATCGATTCAAATATGCTGAACAAACAAAGTAATGAAATTGGCCTAAAATTAATCGGGCTAGAAAACCAAGCGTACGAGCTGGCAGGCCAACCATTTAACTTGGCCTCGCCTAAACAATTGCAAGAAATTTTGTTCGATAAACTGGGCATTAAACCCACCAAAAAAACGCCTAGCGGCGCACCCAGTACCGATGAAGACGTGCTGCAAGAACTCGCGCTGAATCATCCGCTGCCAAAAGTATTGCTAGAATATCGCGGCTTAGCCAAACTAAAATCCACCTACACCGACAAACTGCCACGCATGATAAACACCGCCACAGGCCGCGTGCATACTAGCTACAACCAAGCGGTGGCGATTACGGGGCGTTTGGCGAGCAGCGATCCTAATTTGCAAAATATCCCCGTGCGAAGCGCAGAAGGCCGCCGCATTCGCGAAGCGTTTATTGCGCCAGCTGGTTCGCACATTGTATCTGCCGATTACTCACAAATCGAGTTACGCATTATGGCGCATTTGTCACAAGACGCAGGTATGCTGCAAGCCTTCGCCAATAACGAAGATATTCACCGCCACACCGCCGCCGAAGTGTTTGGCGTAGAAAAAGACGCGGTCGATAATGAGCAACGTCGCTATGCAAAAGTCATCAACTTCGGATTAATTTACGGCATGAGCGCATTCGGCCTAGCGCAAAACTTAAACATAGAACGCAGCGCCGCCGCCAGCTATATCGAGCGCTATTTTGCGCGCTACCCAGGCGTAAAAGCGTATATGGAAAACACTCGCCAAATAGCCAAACAACAAGGCTACGTAGAAACCTACTTTGGCCGCAGATTATGGGTGCCAGAAATCAACAGCGCCAATGTGCAAAGAAGAAACGGCACAGAACGCGCCGCCATCAACGCCCCCATGCAAGGCACCGCGGCAGATTTAATAAAACTCGCCATGATTGCAGTGGATAAATGGCTAAAAGAAACTGGCTTAAAAACCAAACTCATCATGCAAGTACACGATGAACTGGTGCTAGAAGTGCCAGATAATGAACTGGAATTGGTTAAAAAAACTTTGCCAGAATTGATGCAAAATGTGGCTAAATTATCGGTGCCATTGTTGGCTGAAGTTGGCGTTGGTAGTAATTGGGAAAGCGCACATTAAAATTAATAGGCTAAAACTTAAATCCTTCTTTTCTAAGAAACTCATTAAAAGTTAAAGGCAACACACCATCATACTTACAGATGTTAGGGATACGTCTTTTGTTCGGTGATAGCTCTGGAACAAAAGATTCCATATTAACCAAAGGTAAATTCAATGTTTTAGCAAGGGCAACTATTGAAAGGTCATTTAAACAAATTGTTTTACTCGATCCTCCAGTAAACTCAGAAATAAAGTCGTGATAAGTATCTTGCATTCTATTTGAGTTATCAATGTAATCTTGCCATCTCCAAATTGGCTCACCAACTTCCAGCACAAGATGGTCTTTAGCCATCTTAATTCGCTCCCCAATACCGTCAGGCAGCAAAATCATTTCTTCAAATATTTCTGTTGTTACTGCAACGTACCCCGCTTCGAAAAACTCGAGCAGCAGCTCCCAAAGCGAGCCATGAATATCTATTGGCATGTTTTCTAATGGATTAGAAATACCCGAAGTGTCAAAACAATATCTTTTCATGCGCGCAAATTATCTCGGATATCAAACAAATGAGATATGTTTTTGATACCCATATACTCTGCAGCATTATGATTTGTAATTCGTCCTGAACTCCAAGCTTCTATAACCAATCCAGTATAAAAATCTCCCAACGATGCTTTGTAGCGACTACCATAATATGGGCTAATACCAAAAGAAGAGTAACTTTTTTCCTCCTCATCAAATTGAGGTTTTTTGACATCCCAATAATAGCTATCCCTTACATATCCTAGATGCACTAATCGAATCAACATTGCATGAGGGCTAACTCTAAAAAACTTAGCATAAGAATTAAGATTTTCGTCACTAACGCTCTGAACTGGGTCAGCAGGTCTATTGCCAGCCAATCTAACAACTTCTGCAGTAGGCATCAAAAATGATGCTGCAAATTGGTCACACCATTTTTCAATAGGTTTGTCGGTATTTTTGTCAATATACCCAATTACACCACTTTGCTTAATTACAATATGAGCCAATTCATGTAAAAGTGTAAACAATTGCGCGCCCGGCGACTCTTTACCAAACACAATCACTGGGAGTGGGAATTTTGCTAGGCACATACCTCGAGCTTTATACGTTTGCAGGTCATTATTTTTAATAACCATAACGCCGAAATTCTCTATTTTTTGGCGCAAAATATTTACCAATGTATCTTTTTTTGAATATACAACCCTTGTTTGTTCCTCAAAGCTAAATGAAATGAAATTTCTAGTACGATTAGCTACAAAATCTGCACTATCCTGAATTGTAGTAAAAAAATCTTGAGGGATTTCTTTAGGTTGCTCGCTCAATTCAGATAGCAAATCTAGCGCATTCTCTCGCTGGGCTTCAGCCCATTGCTGTATTGATTTAAGCCCTAGCTGTTCATGAGGGTCGGGAGCGCCACGAACCATTCTAAAATCAGGGATATATTCGGACTGCTTCAAAATAGGGGGAGTTGAACGAAAAAACTCAAGAAATGAGCGATTATAGAAGCTAGCTAAATCTCTAGCTTGATTTACAGTTGGCAATGACTCTAGACTTTCCCAGCTCGCAATGTTTGTAAACTTTGCCGAGACCTCTTCAAGCGTTTTGCCAGACTGCTCCCTAGCCCATGCAAGCATAGCTGGGTTAACTGGTGCTCTTTCTCGTTTTGTAGAAACATTCATTATTATGAGATTTTATACTCAAGACTAAGTTTTCAAAAGAACTCAATGATTAACGCTCGCAAAACCTGTAAAATAATTTCAAGAAAGTTGTAATTACAGCACTTAGATTTCAAACTTAAAATTAACGCAAACCTTCGGTATCTACATCATCGGTGATGTAATCCTCTCGGGCAAGCGCGCATTAATCCGACCTTGGCATTGACACCCCAATCCAACTAGACTAAACTTAGCTAAGTTAAATTTGCAAAGGAAAATCTCATGCAAACCGTTAATATTCACGAGGCTAAAACGCAACTCTCTCGCTTTATAGACCAAGCCACGTTGGGCGAGAGCATTATTATTGCCCGCGCTGGCAGGCCTGTTGCGCGTCTTGTGCCATTAGAGGCGATTAAAAAAACACGCCAGCTTGGCTTGGGCAAAGCTAATTACTCTCTGCCAGCCGATTTTAACGACCTGTATGCAGACGAAATTAAAGCCATGTTTGAAGCTGAATAATTGGCATGACGCAGCGTACATTTTTGCTTGATACCAACATACTGCTTTGCGCGCTGATTGCGCCAGAGCGTTTGAGCGCAGACGTGCGAGTTCAATTAAGCGATGCAGAAAATACCGTGTATTTTAGCGCAGTAAGCATTTGGGAAATCGCGATTAAAAGTAGTTTAAATAAAACGCATTTTGATTTTTTGCCGCAAGATATTCACCGCCTTGCCATTGAAACGGGCTTTAGCGAGCTGGCCGTGCAAGCACCGCACACCTTTGCTGTCGCCAATATGGCGTGGCATCACCGCGACCCGTTTGACAGATTGCTGATTGCCCAAACTTTAAGCTTACCCGCTTACTTACTCACTAGCGATAGCGTGTTAACGCAATATACCGAGCTAGTGCAGCTAACGGAGCTGGGGCAAGTCTAATCGGCTTAGTTAGGTGCATGTTCAAGCGTCAATTTCACAACTTTTTAACCAAGTACCATCACTATAATAAGCTTATGCAAAACTTCGGCATCTACATCATCGGCGATGAAATTCTCTCTGGCAAGCGCGAGGATAAACACTTAACGCAAGCAATCAGCATTTTTAAAGCGCGTGGCTTACAGCTTGGCTGGGCGGAATATTTGGGCGATGACCCTGCGCGTATGGTGGCCAGTTTTAAGCGTAGTTTTGCAACTGATGATATTGTATTTAGCTTTGGTGGCATTGGCGCTACGCCTGATGATTACACGCGGCAAGCAGCGGCTGATGCGCTTAATGTGCCGATTGTGCGTCATGCAGGCGCGGTGGCGGAAATTGTAGCGCAGTTTGGCGCAGAGGCTTACCCAAAGCGCGTGATGATGGCGGATTTTCCGCAAGGTGCGGCCTTGATTCCTAATCCTGTGAATCGCGTGGCTGGGTTTTCTATTCAAAACCATTATTTTGTGCCAGGCTTTCCCGCCATGGCACACCCGATGATGGAATGGGTTTTGGGTACGCATTACAGCCACTTATTTCACCAAACTCAGTATTTAGAACAATCGATTATTGTGGTAGATGGCATTGAAAGTAAACTGATTGATTTAATGAATACGGTAATTGACGAATTTGACGTAAAAGTATTCAGCCTGCCAAAACTAAAGCCTAATCCGCATGTTGAGCTAGGTGCGAAAGGGTTACCTGATAAGGTGTTGCAAGCGATGGTGGTGTTAAAAATGGGCGTTGAAAAACTGGGTTTTGCGTGGCGAGAGCTTGAAAATACAATTTAAAAAATAATACTTAAATATATCAAGCCACCCCAATTGCGTATAAAATAAGCAACTTTCCCAAAACATGCAAATAAATGCAAATTGGCAATCACATTTTAAAGAATAATCTTGTCGTCGCACCCATGGCGGGCGTTACGGATAGGCCTTTCCGCCAGCTTTGCAAAAAGTTGGGCGCAGGTTTAGCGGTTTCTGAGATGGTGACTTCTAACTCTTTGCTTTATGGCAGCGAAAAAACGCGACGCCGTGCGAATCACGAGGGCGAGGTTGATCCAATATCTGTGCAAATTGCAGGTGCAGACCCACAAATGATGGCTGAAGCTGCACGCTATAACGTGGATAACGGCGCACAGATTATCGACATTAACATGGGTTGCCCTGCTAAAAAAATATGTAATGTGATGGCAGGTAGCGCGCTGTTAAAGGACGAGCCGCTAGTTTTACAAATTCTTAGGGCGGTGGTAGGCGCGGTGAACGTGCCGGTGACGCTTAAAATTCGTACTGGCTGGGATAAAAATAATCGCAACGCTATCACCATCGCCAAAATAGCGGAAGACATGGGCATACAGGCGCTGGCCATGCACGGCCGCACGCGCGCCTGTTTGTACATGGGCGATGCAGAATACGATACGATTGCGGCGGTTAAACAAGCCATTCAAATTCCCTTAATAGCCAATGGCGATATTACCACACCAGAAAAAGCCAAATACGTGCTGGATTACACAGGCGCAGATGCAGTGATGATTGGCCGCGCGGCGCAAGGCAGGCCGTGGATTTTTCGCGAGATTGAGCATTACCTAAAAACAGGCAGGCATTGTTTGCCGCCCACGGTGGAAGAAATCCATACCGTGATGCTGGAACACATCAACGATTTGTACGGTTTTTATGGCGACATCGCGGGTATGCGCGTGGCACGCAAGCATATCTCGTGGTACACCAAGGGTTTGGCGGGAAGTGCCAGTTTTCGCCATAATATGAATACGCTGGACACAATTGATTTACAGCAAGCGGCGATTAACGACTTTTTTGCCGAGCTTAAAACCAAAAATGAGCGTTTAGTTTATGCGGTACAAGTGTTAGAAGAAGTGCCAGAAGACGTAACAGAGGCGCTCGCAGCGTAACCATACTAATGAGCGACAAAAGTAAGCTTCAACAAGCCGTAAAGGAATCGCTAGATGATTACTTTACGCACCTAGATGGTCAGCCGCCACATGCCATTTATGACATGGTGCTGGGCTGCGTAGAAAAGCCCATGTTGGAATTTATCCTCAACAAAGTGGGTGGCAACCAAAGTAAAGCGGCAGAAGTTCTTGGCTTAAATCGTAATACCCTGCGCAAAAAAATGGCCGAATACAATCTGAACTAGCAAGATACCCAAGCCCGTCATTCCCGTGAAAGCGGGAATGACGAAATAAGAATAATTTTTCAAAATCACATAACTGTTAATTTATGACCAACATCAAACGCGCACTCATCAGTGTTTCAGACAAAACAGGCGTTCTCGAACTTGCCTCAGCACTGATTAAATTAAACATCGAAATCCTGTCCACTGGCGGCACCGCCCAATTACTGCGCGATAACCACATCGCAGTGACTGAAGTTGGCGATTACACGGGCTTTCCTGAGATGTTGGATGGCCGCGTAAAAACGCTGCACCCAAAAGTGCACGGCGGTTTATTAGGCCGCCGCGATTTGCCCGAACACGTTGCCACCATGCAAGCGCATGACATTCCTAACATTGATTTATTAGTGGTGAATTTATACCCGTTTGAGGCCACCGTGGCCAAGCCCAATTGCACATTGGAAGACGCGATTGAGAATATCGACATTGGCGGCCCAGCCATGGTGCGTAGCGCCGCTAAAAACTGGCAACATGTTGCAGTATTAACTGATGCTAGCCAATACGAGGGCTTTTTAACCGAGCTGCAAGCCAATAGCAGTGCGGTCTCTGGCGATACTAAATTTAAACTTTCAGTTGCTGCGTTTAACCGCATCAGCAATTATGATGCGGCAATTAGCGATTATTTATCTAGCTTTAATGCCGATGGCACGCGCAACGCCTTTCCCGCACAAGTGAATAGCCGCTTTTTAAAATTGCAAGATTTACGTTACGGCGAAAATCCACATCAAGAAGCCGCGTTTTATCGCGATTTGCAACCTGCGCCTGGCTCGCTAGTCACCGCGCAACAACTGCAAGGTAAAGAGTTAAGCTATAACAATATCGCCGACGCTGACGCGGCTTGGGAAGCTGTAAAAAGCTTCGATTCTGCCGCCTGCGTTATCGTTAAACACGCCAACCCGTGCGGCGTTGCGCTTGGTAAAGACGCGCTAGAATCTTATACAAAAGCCTTTCAAACTGACCCATCCAGCGCGTTTGGTGGCATTATCGCCTTTAATGTCACTGTCGATAAAGCCGCGGCCGAAGCCGTTAGCAAGCAATTTGTAGAAGTATTAATCGCGCCAGATTTTACGGCCGATGCGCTGGCGATTTTTGCCGCAAAAGCCAATATGCGGGTGTTGAAAATTGCATTGCCGCCCCTCTCTCCTAACTCTCTCCCGCAAGCGGGCGAGACGGACAAAGCCGCGCTGCGCGCATCTGCTTACGAACAAGGCCGCAATTCACAAGACATCAAACGTATCGGCTCAGGCATTTTGATTCAAACTGCCGATAACCACGAAATTGCACAATCAGACCTAAAAATTATCAGCACCAAACAACCTACACCCGCGCAAATGGCCGATATGCTATTTGCGTGGAAGGTGGCGAAATACGTGAAATCTAACGCGATCGTGTTTTGTGGCAATGGCATGACGCTGGGCGTGGGTGCTGGCCAAATGAGCCGCATCGACAGCACCAAAATCGCCATTATTAAAGCGCAAAATGCCAGCTTAAATCTGCAAAATTCAGTCGTTGCATCAGATGCGTTTTTCCCGTTTCGCGATGGCATAGACGCGCTCGCCGCCGCAGGTGCTGCTTGCGTGATTCACCCAGGCGGCAGTATGCGTGATGAAGAAGTTGTGAATGCTGCAAACGAACACGGCTTGGTGATGGTAACTACTGGTGTTCGGCACTTTAGGCATTAATTTTAGCTTGAATCACGATTTGTGACAGCAAGTTTGCTAAAATCATTCACCACAGAGACACAGAGGCGCAGAGAAAATCTAGTTGCATTTTAAGCGATAGCTTGAGCGTTATTTGTGTGTGTTTTCAATCTATTTGGTTTGGTTTTATGTTTTTCTCTGTCCTCTGTGTCTCTGTGGTAAAAGTTGTTAAAGGTTAGTAAAAAAATGAAAATTTTAGTCATCGGTAGTGGCGGTCGCGAGCATGCACTAGCATGGAAAATCGCACAAAATAAAGAAGTCAGCCGCGTGTTTGTAGCGCCTGGTAATGCGGGTACGGCAACTAATCCTGATATGGTAAATGTGCCGATTACAAACGTACAAGACCTGCTTGAATTTGCCCAAAAAGAGCAAATTTATTTGACCGTTGTTGGTCCAGAAGCGCCACTTTCACAGGGTGTGGTGGATGTGTTTCGTGCCCATGGTTTAAAGATTTTCGGCCCAACCAAAGCTGCCGCGCAATTAGAATCCAGCAAAGATTTCGCCAAGGCGTTTATGCTACGCCATAATATTCCCACCGCTAAATATCAAACTTTTACTGATGCACAAAAAGCGCACGATTATGTGATTGAGCAAGGCGCGCCGATTGTGATTAAAGCTGATGGATTAGCGGCAGGCAAAGGCGTCGTAGTGGCGATGGATGAAGCTGAAGCGCACGCCGCGATAGACGCGATGTTAAGCGATAATAAGCTGGACGACGCAGGCGCACGCGTGGTGATTGAGGAGTTTTTAACGGGTGAAGAAGCCAGTTTTATTGTGATGGTAGATGGTAAAAATATCTTGCCGTTAGCCACCAGTCAAGATCACAAAAGACTACTCGATGGCGACCAAGGCCCGAATACGGGCGGCATGGGTGCATATTCGCCAGCACCTGTGGTCACGCCAGAAATTCACGCCAAAGTGATGCGCGAAGTGATTCTACCCACCGTAGAAGGCATGGCCAAAGACGGCATTCCCTACACAGGTTTTCTGTATGCGGGCTTGATGATTTCGCCAGATGGTGCTGTGAAAACACTAGAATTTAACTGTCGCATGGGCGACCCTGAAACGCAGCCGATTATGCTGCGCTTAAAATCTGACTTTGTAGCTTTAGCCGAACATGCGGTGAACGGTACATTAAATTTGGCCGAAGTCGAATGGGATAAACGCACCGCGCTAGGCGTGGTGTTAGCCTCGTATAATTATCCCGATACGCCACGCTTGAATGATGAAATTACTGGCTTGCCAATAGATTTAATTGACGCGCAAGTGTTTCACGCGGGTACCGTACTTAAAGACAATGGTTTAAAAGATGGCAAAGTTGTCACCAGCGGTGGTCGTGTGTTGTGCGTAACGGCGCTGGGAGAAACGGTAAAATTTGCACAACAAAAAGCTTACCAAATTGCCGATGAAATTAAATTTGATGGCGCGCAGTACCGCACCGATATTGGCTTTCGAGCCATTAAGGGTTAAATTGTAGCGCAGGCGAGCAGCCTGTGCTACAAAACCCATTAAACCATTCTTGAGAACGCATACCATTGAACACTAAAATCGTTTTAAATTATCTGCAAGGTCTGCAAAACCGCATTATTGAAGCGCTTGAAGTGGTTGATGGCAAAACTTTTTTGCATGATAGCTGGCAACGTCCTGAAGGTGGCGGTGGCAATAGCTGTATGTTAGAAGGCGGCAATGTGTTTGAGCGTGCTGGCGTGGGTTTTTCGCATGTGCTTGGCAACAAACTACCGCCAGCCGCCACCATTGCTCACCCCGAGGCCGCAGGTCGCGCGTGGGAGGCGATGGGCGTGTCGCTGGTACTGCACCCACGCAACCCGTATGTGCCGACTGTACACATGAATATTCGGTTTTTTGTGGCGAAAGCAACTACGGAAACTGAAGTTGATATTTGGTGGTTTGGCGGCGGCATGGATCTCACACCCTATTACGGTTTTGAAGAAGATTGCGAGCACTTTCACCGCACCAATAAAACCGCGTTAGATGCCTTTAATCCAACTTATTACCCAAAATTTAAAAAACATTGCGATGAGTATTTTTACCTGAAACATCGCAAAGAGCCGCGTGGTATTGGTGGTGTTTTCTTTGATGATTTTAACGAACTGGGCTTTGAACAAAGTTTTGCTTTACAACGTGCCGTGGGCGATAGTTTTTTACAAGCCTATTTGCCGATTTTACAGCGCCGTAAGGATACGCCCTACACCGAGCAAGAACGTGACTTTCAAGCTTATAGGCGTGGTCGTTATGTAGAATTTAATTTAGTGCATGATCGTGGCACGTTATTTGGCTTGCAATCAAACGGTCGCACCGAATCAATCCTTATGTCGATGCCGCCTATTGTGAAATGGCGTTACGATTGGAAACCCGAAAATGGTAGCGCTGAAGCCAAGCTTTATAGTGACTTTTTAATTGATAAAGATTGGCTGACAGGCGAATAGCCATTATTGGGCTTGTAGCTTATCAATCACTTTGTCTAAATCCGCAAAAGAATCCACGTAAAAGCCTTCACCATCGTGGCTTGCGGCGCACACATAAAACCCCCAGCCAATACCCAAACAATCACAGGCATTTTTAATAATAATGCCAAACCGATTAGGTGGCTGAAGCGTCAATAAACACCCTGTTCGCGCCATGCTGTAAATCGCGTGATTATGCGCGCTACCTTCCACCGTAATCACAACTTTAGCATTCCAAAGCTTTCGTATAATTGCCTCTGATGTCATTTTTTCTGGATAAATCACGTCAAAACCATTTTTTTCTAGATGTGCAATGACTTCATCCTCATTAATTAGCGCGCGATTAGAACCTGATTGTCCGCGCGCAATAAAAACGCCTTTGTGCACTATATCTTGTGGCTTTAGGCTGTCTTTAAGGTTGTCTCTAAGCGTTAAGTAGCGCTTTAACTTATAAGAATTTTGCGAAAAATCACTTAACAAATACAAGTTATCTACCGACCCTTTGTTGGCATAAATAGTTTGTAACTTAAAAAATTGGGCGTATTGGGCTGCGTGCGAATAATGCGGGCGACGTAGCGATAATGAAGGTATTTCAGTTGTACCCACTAAGCTTGCAGGCACTACTTCGCGCATCCAATGGCCAAAATAACTTAAACCTATATCTGCATCTGTTACCACCGCTTGCTGCAAATTTATGCGCTCAAAATTCTCTTTTGCATTGATGCTTCTGGTCATAAATTGATTATTATGTGTCCATAAACCACCGCCAAATAGCATAGTTTTACCTAGTGGGTACATCAAAGTAGGCGCATGGATTGAATGTGTCTCATGCATACGCTCTATCGTTTCACTTAATATGGAATAAATGGTTGAGCCAGTAATTCTTTGCAAATGTGCTGGAAGATAAACAGCAGGCGGCACATCTTGCTCTTCTTGTGGGCATAATACGGTGGCCTCTTTTGCAATGCTTTCAAGATTAAGTGGCTTAGCAAATAGCCTGCCTGCCAGGCGGTACAATTTATTTTTCATTATATTTAACAATTTAAAAAATTTAAAGATATAGTAACATTGGCAAGAAAATATTAAATAGCCCACTTGGCTAAATGTATAGGATTTAGTTTTGATATTACTCACTAGATATTAAAATTAAATATAAAAATGAAAATGCTTAATCATTAGGGAAAATATATAACATGTTAAAACAACTTTTACGCACTAAACCCATTATTGCGCATGGCAGCAGTGGGCTTAAAAAATGCTTAAGTGCGTTTGATTTAGCGTTACTTGGTATCGGTTGCGCCATTGGCACGGGCATTTTTGTGCTCACCGGCATCGCCGCGGCCACGCAATCTGGCCCGGCAGTAGTGTTATCGTTTGTGTTTGCAGGTATTGCTAGCGCATTTGCCGCATTGGCTTATGCAGAGCTTGCCTCGTCTATAGGCGGCTCTGGCAGTGCTTATGGCTATAGCTATGCAGCATTTGGCGAGTTAATGGCGTGGGTAATGGGTTGGATATTGTTGCTGGAGTATGGCGTGGGTGCTGCCGCAGTAGCCAATGGCTGGTCGGGTTACTTTGTAAATACTTTGGCTAATTTTAATGTGTATCTTCCTGAAACGCTCACCAAAGCGCCCATGCTTGGAGGGCTTATTAACTTGCCTGCTTTTTCTATTATTTGGCTATTAACTATCCTGTTGATTATTGGCGTTAAAGAGAGTGCGCGCGTCAATAATATTATTGTGGTAATTAAACTGGCTACTATTGCCATTTTTATTGCCTTAGCCGTAGGCCATTTAAACACTGATAATTGGCAGCCTTTTATGCCTTTTGGCTGGTTTGAAACATTGGATAATGGCAAAAATATTGGCGTACTGGCGGGTGCCTCGCTGGTGTTTTTTGCCTATTTTGGCTTTGATGCAGTTTCTACTGCGTCTGAGGAAGCTAAAAATCCGCAACGTGATTTACCGATTGGCTTATTGGCCTCATTGGCATTTTGTACCATTATTTACATTATCGTGTCGGCCTTACTCACAGGCGTGGTGCCATATACCGAGCTAAATACCGCATCTCCAGTGGCCTATGCACTTACCAAGTTGGGCTACACATGGGCTTCAACACTGGTAGCCACAGGCGTGCTGGCTGGCTTAATCACGGTGTTACTGGTATTGCTTTATGGCCTAACGCGTATTTTATTTGCCATGAGTTGCGATGGTTTAATCTCTCCTGTATTTTCTAAAATAAATCCAGACCGCCAATCACCAACGCGCATCATTTTGATGTGTGGCTTTGTAGTGTCTTTAGTGGCTGGATTTTTCCCACTAGGTGAGCTGGCAGAAACGGTGAATATTGGTACGTTAGCTGCATTTGTGATGGTGTGTGTGGGCGTCATTGTGTTGCGTATTCGTCAGCCTAATTTGCATCGTCCCTTTAAAAATCCGTGGAATCCTGTGATTCCAGTGCTTGGTATTTTATCTTGCGGTGCGTTGATGGCGTTCTTACCTGCCTCTACTTGGCTGCGCTTTGCTATTTGGATTGTAATTGGCTTAGTATTTTACTTTGCTTATTCAATTCGCCACAGCAAGCTCAATCAATAAGGTTGCCTATTAATTTTGGTAATAAAAAAGCCAGCTAAATGCTGGCTTTTTTTATCAATACTAAAACTCAAATTACAAGGTTAATATCCACTTTACAATTGATTTAATATCTTCGTCTTTCACTTGTGGACTCATTGGAGGCATCGGCATAGGACCCCAAACACCACTACCACCCGCTTTAACTTTAGCCACTAATTTGGCTTCAGCGCTTTTGTCACCTTTATATTTTGCACCAACATCTTTAAAAGAGGGGCCTAATACTTTTTTATCAATGTTGTGGCAAGCCGTGCAACCACTTTTTTGTGCGAGCGCCTCTGAAGCACTCGCTTGACCCGCCAATAACATGGCTGCGGTGGCGATCATCGTTAATAAAACTTTCATGTTATCTCCTTGAATTTATATAAAAAACTTGCAGTATTTTGCAATCAGCATCTTACCTGACAATTAACAAATCACAATAGCCCCTTCAGGCATTGGTTATAGATTTTTTAATAACAATTGCAATTTATTCGAACTTGGCTCGCAAACAACGCCTTTGCACACCCAAGCGTTGACTTCATTGGTAAAATTTCTTTGTAAGGTTTGCGGCAAGTCTTTTACAGTTTCACCTAAATAAAAGAAAAGATGATGCGGATAATAATGTTGATTAATGGCGTCCTTCCACACCACCATTTGCTTTGCTTCACCACGTACAATCACCATAGTTGGCGGTGTTAAAAACTCTTCCAATGCATGGCATAAAGTCGCGCAGGCTGCAGGATTATTCGCAATGCTACTATCAAAGGCTTTTAAGGTGCGCTCGGCAGCTTGCAAATAACGCGGTTCGCCCAGTATATGACCCAATTTTTGCAAAGCCACCGCCGCAATGCCGTTGCCATTGGGCGTGGCGTTGTCATAGCCTTGTTTTGGGCGATGAATCAAGGTTTCGTGCGAATGGCTAGTGAAGTAAAA
>JANMOP010000023.1:0-39899 GCA_031369365.1 Methylotenera sp. | reverse complement strand
CGAAAAATATGCCGATATTGATGTGTATAAATCTGAATTCAAAGCCATGAAGAATACCTTATCAGGCAGCAGCGAACGCACACTCATGAAAATGTTAGTGGTACGCAGTACCGATAAAGTTGTCGGCATGCACATGGTGGGGCCAGATGCAGGTGAGATTATTCAAGGCTTTGCAGTCGCCATGCGCGCAGGCGCTACTAAAGCGATATTCGACAGCACCATTGGCATACACCCAACGGCGGCAGAAGAATTTGTGACCATGCGTAAACCTGTGGGTTAAGGCTATAATCTGGCAATTAATAGGCTAATTTAGACTCAAACAAGAAAGGTTTTGCCATGCAACATACTTTTTCAAAATTTTTATGCGCGCTATTTTTATGTGCACTCACTTTATCTGCCAATGCTTTAGAAATTAAAGGCGTAAAAGTACATGAAACCGCACAAGTTGGCGGCAGCGCGCTGGTGTTAAACGGCGCGGGTATTCGCCAAAAAGCGATATTTAAAGTGTATGTGGCGGCGTTATATTTAACGCAAAAGCAAAGCAATGCCAACACTATAATAAACGACACTGGCAACAAGCGTGTCAGTATGCATTTTTTGCGTGAGCTAGACGCTGAAACCTTGTTAAAAGGCATGAATGAAGGTTTTACCGATAATAATAATGCAGCTGAGATGTCAGCAATAGAGCCACAAATGAAGCAGTTTCGCGAAATGATGACCTCTGCCAAAGAAGTTAAAAAAGGCGATATGATTGTGTTGGATTTCACAACAGCGGGTACGCAAGTCTTAATTAATGGCAAATTGCTGGGCGTTGTTGAAGGCGAAGCGTTTAACCAAGCTTTGCTTCGCGTTTGGCTGGGCGCGAGGCCTGTCGATGCGTCGTTAAAGAAAGCGATGTTGGGGAAATAGTGGTAAAGGTAGCCTGCCCCTATTATTTGCTAACGCATCATACTTGTTATTATTTCCATAAATTGAAAGTCTTAATATGAATGCCAACAAACAAATACTAAATAATTTTCTTGTTCAGGTGACAAAAAGCCTATCGCTTAAAAATGTTTTAATACTTAATTTCACGTCTCCGAATGTTTTAAGCATAGAAATAAATGGTGCGACAGAGATCAAAAATGAAACTGACTTTAATCGGTTGGGGGGCAAATTTTTTGAACTTATTATTGGGGATTTACCATTTGGTTTACAGGCCGTTTCAATAGATACAGTTTCAAAATTAAAAGTAAACAAGAATTGGAGTTCCATACTTACTGCATTAAGGACATTACAAACAAATGGCAAAGCTTTTTTTCTTGTTGAACCAAGTATTTTGTTTTCACAACAAGGTAAAAGGTATTTACAAGATCTTGCAGCAGAAAGCTATTTTGTAAATGCCGTTTTTGAGTTGCCTGAAAAACTTCTTTATCCAGAAACCGCTTTTCAACCAATAATCATAGCTTTTGAAAAGACCAAAGAAGAAAAACTATTTATCGGTGAGATAACTTCCGAATTTGAATTATTAACAGAGTATTATTTGAATAGAACTAATTCTGAAAATTTGGGAAGTGGTTTAACTATAGATAGAAGCAGTTTTGAATCTTTTAATAGATTTAGAATTGAAACGGAAATAAATAATCTTAAAACACAATATAACGAATATACCAAATATAAGCTTAATGAGGTTGCAACAGAAATCAATTTAACGAAAGATAGTTTCAATGATAAAGCTAACAGCCTTTATATACCAAAGATTGGCAATTCTCAAGTTGTGTCAGCTTTGGCAAAGACCGTTTTAAAGCATCAAAATTATTTTCAGGTTGTACTTAAAGAAAATATTGTAAAGGCAGAGTTTCTTGCTTTGTTTTATCGCTCTGAACTGGGAAGACTTATTTTAAAATCTGTTACAAGTGGCAGTTACATTCCCAATATTAATAAATCCGACATCGAATCAAGTTTCGTAGTTATTCCTAAACTAACGGAACAAAATTTGCTAATCCTTACGAATCAAAAATTATCGGAACTTCAAGAAACCATAAACCAACTTAAGGCAGAGTTAAGTCTAAATCCTAAAAACGCTCCTGTTATTTTAGACAAATTTGAAAGTATGCAAGCTCCTTTGAAACAATTATCTGAAGAAGATCAGATTTTTAGTCTAATAAGAAAAGGTGAAAACAAGTATATTGAATTCAAAGAGACCTTTTCAAAAAACATTAGGACTCAACAAAAGGATAAAGAGATTGAAAAGTCATCTTTAAAAAACATTGTAGGATTTCTTAATGCAGCTGGAGGCACATTACTAATTGGTGTTTCAGACGATGGGCAAGTGACTGGTGTCGAAGATGATTTCTTTAACTCTACTGACAAATATAAACTAAATTTTAAAAATGCTTTAAACACTAAAATTGGTTCAGAATTCTACTCGCTGATAGACTACGATTTATATTTGGTGGCTGGAAAATTAGTTTTGAAAGTTAACTGTAAACCATCACCAGACCCTTGCTTTTATGATCAAACAGAATTTTATGTTAGGACTAATCCAGCGACAGACAAGCTTGAAGGTAAAAAGCAAGTTGACTACATTAAGACGCGATTTAAATAGTGCAACCTAAGTCAGCGTAAGGCGTAATAGCCTTGCGTATTGCCCTGTGCAATAAATGTTCCTATTAGCACGCATCTGCAAGCCAACACCCATGCGGCTTACAGGACATCTTATTTTAAGTGTTTTAAATGCTAAATAATTAAATGCCAGGCATACCAATAAAATTCGGCAAAGCTTTCATGCGTGCAATCCATGCGCGAATATTGGGGTACGCCTCAAGCGAAACGCCGCCTTCGTGCGAAAGCGCAATATAAGGGAAGCAGGCGCAATCGGCAATGGTGACGCGACCCATTTCTAGCCATTGATTACTGGCTAAATGTGCTTCAAAAATCGCTAAGATAAAATTTGAGTTGGCAATAGTAGTTGGCTTGTCTATTTTATAGCCAAACAAGTCCACCAGCCGCGCATCGCCTGGGCCGTGCTGCACGTTATTAGCGGCGGTAGATAGCCATTGCATCACTTTTGCGGCGTGCGCTGGGTCTTTTGGTAGCCAGGCTTCACCACCGTATTTGCCAGCTAAATAGACCAAAATGGCCTGTGAATCGCGCAAAATATAACCATCGTCATCTAAAATCGGCAACTCGCCTAATGGGTTCATACTTAAAAATTTGGCGCTTTTATGCTCGCCCGCCATAAAATCGACGGGTACTAAATCAATTGGGATTTTCGCCAGCGCGCAAAATAAGCGCACTTTATAGCAGTTTCCTGATGGTTCTAAATCATAAAGCTTCATTATTGTCTCCTCGGGTTGTTGTTACTTTTAAACTCGTGTAGTTGTTACTTGTAAATAAATTGCGTCAAATCAATTGGTTAAATTCTAAAACATTGCCGTCAGGGTCGCGAATAAACAGGGTAATGCGGCGCGGGCTTAGTTGCACAGGGCCTTCAGTAACTGCTATTTCATTGGCTTGCAGCCACGTTTGCAGTTCGCTTAAATTGCTTACTACCATTGCCAAATGCGTAATGCCAGGGTGTTTAATTGGTTCATCTAGCAGTATATTATTTAACCTTTTTGCCCCATTCATAATTAAGTTAATACGCACGCCACTAGCGGTTTCCATTTCGTTGGCTTGATCGGCTTGAAAATAGGCAGTTTCTACAAATCCCAGTTTTTCGTAAAACGCGCGCGAAACATCACGGTCGGTGATGCGAATACCGACGTGATCAATACCCAAAATTTTAGGTGGCATATTAGCTGAAAAATTTTGCATTAACAGTGTTAGCTTAAACTTTTGAGCAAAAATGTAAAGCTTGCGTAAATTCGTTAAAAAATAATCTCCAATTCATGTGAATTAGCGTAAGTTGAAACTTGCCGATTAAGATAATTTAAGCAATAATTAGACTTTACAAAAAACGCGCTTAAATGCGTGCATTTGCAGATTTCACTTAGGCTTTTGATGCAACAAAAAGCCTGTTCAGATTAGTCAAAAAAAGGGAGAAAACGATGGCAACGCGTAAAGATTTAGCCAACGCAATTCGTGCGTTATCAATGGATGCAGTACAAAAAGCCAATTCTGGCCACCCAGGCGCGCCTATGGGTATGGCAGAGATTGCCGAAGAATTATGGAACCACCATTTAAGCCATAACCCGAACAACCCTAAATGGGCAAATCGCGATCGTTTTGTGCTATCAAACGGCCACGGCTCTATGTTGATTTATTCATTGCTACATCTGACAGGCTATGCGCTGCCGATGTCAGAAATTCAAAGCTTCCGCCAATTGCACTCAAAATGCGCTGGTCACCCAGAATACGGCTATGCGCCAGGCGTTGAAACTACCACGGGTCCGCTAGGCCAAGGCATTGCTAACGGCGTGGGTTTTGCCATGGCAGAAAAATTAATGGCCAACCAATTTAACAAGCCAGGTCACGATATTGTTGACCATGATACCTATGTGTTTTTAGGTGATGGTTGCATGATGGAAGGCGTTTCGCACGAAGCTTGCGCGCTGGCTGGCACTTGGGGCTTGGGCAAATTAACCGCGTTTTGGGATGACAACGGTATTTCTATTGATGGTCATATTGAAGCTTGGTACACAGACGACACAGCTAAACGTTTTGAATCATACGGTTGGCATGTGCAAGCGGTGGATGGTCATGACGTAGCAGCCATTGGCAATGCGATTGATGCAGCAAAAAAAGTGACAGATAAACCTTCGCTAATTTGCTGTAAAACTATTATTGGTAAAGGCTCACCTAACAAATCAGGTAGCCACGATTGCCACGGTTCTGCATTAGGTTTAGAAGAAGTTGCTGCAACCCGCGCTGCGATTGGTTGGCCGCATGAGCCATTTGTGATTCCAGCTGATGTTTACGCTGGTTGGGATGCCAAAGCTAAAGGCGAAGCCGCTGAAGCAGCTTGGGACACTAAATTTGCCGCCTATAAAGCCGCTTTCCCCACTGAAGCTGCAGAATTCACACGCCGCACAGCGGGTGATTTGCCAGCCAATTGGAAAGCCGCAACGGATGCATTTATTACCGCAACTAACGAAAAAGCAGAAGGCATTTCAACCCGTAAAGCGTCACAAAACGCGATTACAGCCCTTGCGCCAATCTTGCCAGAATTCTTGGGCGGTTCGGCTGACTTAACAGGTTCTAATTTAACATCTTGCCCTAGCTTTGTGCACGTTGATGCTAACAAACCAGGCAATTATATTTCTTATGGCGTGCGCGAGTTTGGCATGGCAGCCATTATGAATGGCATGGCGCTTCACGGCGGTTTATTACCATTCGGCGGCACATTCCATCAGTTCTCAGATTACATGCGTAACGGTATGCGTATGTCGGCGCTAATGCATCAACGCGTGATTTATGTGTTGACACATGATTCTATCGGTCAAGGTGAAGATGGTCCTACGCATCAGCCCATTGAAACCACTTCTGGCTTACGTTACATTCCAGGTATGGATGTATGGCGTCCAGGTAGTGCGACCGAAACAGCCGTTGCTTGGGTAGCCGCAGTTGAGAAAAAAGATGGCCCAGCAAGCTTGGTGTTAAGCCGTCAAAACGTGTCTGGTTTGAAGCACGACGCGAAAGATTTTGCGGGTATGCGTCGCGGAGCTTATGTATTATCTGAAGTTGAAGGAGCGCAAGTAACGCTAATCGGCACGGGTTCTGAGCTAGAAATTGCAGTGAAAGCTGCGGCAGAATTAAACGCTGCTGGTGTGAAAACTCGCGTGGTTTCTATGCCTTCTACCAATGTGTTCGATCGCCAAGATGCGGCTTATAAAGCCAGTGTATTGGGCACAGCCAAACGTGTGGCGATTGAAGCTGGTGTGACAGATTTCTGGCGCAAATATGTGGGCTTAGAAGGTGCAGTAGTCGGCATTAATACCTTCGGTGAATCTGCTCCAGGCGGCGCATTATATAAACACTTTGGTTTTACGGTAGAGAACTTAGTTGCCGTTGCTAAATCGGTTTTGTAGTGGAGTGTAAGTATTAACGATAGAGCCTCGTAAGAGGCTCTTTTTATTTGTTAAACTCTGGTCTTGATTGATAGTCTTGGTTGTTTAAAGGATACAGCATGGCAATTCGAATTGGAATTAATGGTTTTGGTCGTATTGGGCGCATGGTACTGCGCGCGGTAGTGCAAGAGGCTGAGTTCAGCGATATGCAAGTGGTGGCAGTTAATTGCTCATACGATATTGATTATATGTTGTATATGCTCAAGTATGATTCTGTGCATGGCCGTTTTAATGCCAAGTTAGAAATCAGCAATGGCCAACTATTGGTCAATGGACAAAAAATTCACCTGACTGCCGAGCGCAACCCTGTAAACATTGATTGGTCTGCAAGTGGCACGGATATTGTAGTTGAATCAACTGGTGCGTTTTTAACTGTTGATAGCTGTCAGCCACATATTGATGGCGGCGCAAAAAAAGTGGTGCAATCGGCTCCTGGCAAAGACAATACGCCCATGTTTGTGTACGGTGTTAATCATCACGACTACAAAGGCGAGACAATCGTTTCGGCCGCATCTTGCACCACCAATGCTTTAGCGCCATTAGCCAAAGTGCTGCATGATAGCTTCGGTATTAAACGCGGCTTAATGACCACCGTGCATGCAGTAACTGCCTCACAATTGACAGTAGATGGTACATCTAAAAAAGATTGGCGCGGCGGCAGAAGTGTATTTGAGAATATCATACCCTCTGGCACTGGCGCAGCTAAGGCGGTGGGCAAGGTTATTCCAGCACTCAACAAAAAAATTACAGGCATGGCGCTGCGCGTACCAAGTGCCGATGTTTCGGTGGTAGATTTAACCGTAGAGCTAAACAAAGAGGCGACATATGAACAGGTGTGCGCCGCAATGAAAGCCGCCTCTGCGGGTGATTTAAATGGCGTGCTAGCTTATACGGATGAAAAAGTGGTCTCAACCGATTTTCGTGGTGACCCATCCGCAAGCGTGTTTGATGCAAGTGCGGGCATTATGCTAGACAGCACCTTTGTAAAAGTGATTGGTTGGTACGATAATGAATACGGCTATACTTGCAATTTGTTACGTTTATTACAGCATGTCGCAAAGTAATAATTCTTTGCCACAGATAAACACAGATTCACACGGATAAAAAACTAATTTATTCAGGCTTTTTTGTCGTTATCTGTGTTTATCCGTGTTCATCTGTGGCTAAATAGTTTTTAAAGGTAAACATTAAATGAAATTCATCAAAATCACTGATTTAGATTTGGCTGGTAAGCGCGTGTTTATTCGCTCTGACCTGAATGTGCCAGTTGCCAATGGCAAAGTCACTTCTGACGCGCGCATCACCGCCAGCATGGCGACCATTGAATACGCGCTTAAAGCTGGTGCAAAAGTCATGGTCACTTCACATTTAGGACGCCCAGAAGAAGGCGTTTATTCTGAAGAAAATTCTCTACAGCCTGTAGCGGATGTGATGAGCCAAAAGCTTGGAAAAACAGTGCGTTTAGTTAAAAACTGGCTAAGTGCAGAAGCGCCCGCAGGCAGCTTGAACATACAAAATGGCGAGCTGATATTGCTAGAAAATTGCCGTTTTAATGTGGGCGAAAAGAAAAATGATGATGCCTTAGCTAAAAAATATGCGGCCTTGTGCGATGTGTTTGTGATGGATGCTTTTGGCACTGCTCATCGCGCCGAAGGGAGTACGCATGGCATCGCCAAATTCGCACCAGTGGCTTGTGCGGGCTTGTTGCTGGCAGAAGAATTGGATGCATTAACTAAAGCGCTGCTTAACCCAAAGCGCCCAATGGTGGCGATTGTGGGGGGTAGCAAAGTTTCTACCAAATTAAGCGTGTTGACGAGTTTGGCGGATAAAGTCGACCAATTAGTGGTCGGCGGCGGCATCGCCAATACCTTTTTAAAGGCGGCTGGCTTTGAAGTAGGTAAATCGCTATACGAGGCTGATTTAGTGCCTGTAGCCAAAATGTTGATGGACAAAATGGCCGCACGCGGCGCGGCTGT
The DNA here is from genome assembly GCA_031369365.1 of Methylotenera sp. Lineage (GTDB taxonomy): Bacteria > Pseudomonadota > Gammaproteobacteria > Burkholderiales > Methylophilaceae > Methylotenera_A. The sequence continues at coordinate 31,873 of JANMOP010000023.1, read as the reverse complement.
GCCTATTGCGGTGGATGTGGTGTGTGGCAAAAAGTTTGATGCAAATGAAGCAGCAATTAAGAAAGATGCTGCCTCTGTGGTCGTTGACGACATGATTTTTGACATTGGCGAAAAATCCGCGCTCGAGCTGGCAGAAATCATCAAAAATGCAGGCACGGTGGTTTGGAACGGCCCAGTTGGCGTGTTTGAGTTTGACCAATTTGGCGCAGGCACGCGCACTATTGCCGTTGCCATTGCCAATACTCAGGCTTTTACCCTAGCTGGCGGCGGCGATACCATAGCGGCAATTCAAAAATATGGCATTGAGGATAAAATAGATTACATTTCAACCGCAGGTGGCGCATTTTTAGAGTTTTTAGAAGGCAAAACCTTACCCGCAGTAGAAATTTTAGAAATGCGTGCTGCTAGTTAGTGCAAATAAACATTTAATAGAAAAACTAATGACCTTACGCAAAACAAAAATTGTAGCAACCTTAGGCCCTGCCTCAAGCAGCGAAGAACAGATAGCGCGTTTAATTACGGCTGGTGTGAATGTGGTGCGACTTAATTTTTCGCATGGCAGCGCGGCAGATCATATCAAGCGTGCTGAAATTGTGCGTAGTATCGCTACCAAACTTAATCGACCCATTGGCGTGTTATGTGATTTACAAGGTCCAAAAATACGTATTGGTCAATTTGAGTCAGGTAAAATCACGCTAAAAACGGGTGATTTATTTGTGTTGGATTCTGATTGCACCTTGGGTAACCAAGAGCAAGTAGGCTTGGATTATAAGGATTTGCCGCAAGAAGTGGCGGCTGGCAGCGTGCTGTTGTTAGATGATGGTCGCATTACCATGGCGGTAAATTCTGTGCATGGCAATAAAATTCACTGTGTAATCGTTATAGGCGGCGAGTTGTCTAACAACAAAGGCATCAATTTGCAAGGCGGCGGGCTGGCTGCACAGGCGCTGACTGCAAAAGATCACGAAGATATTAAAACGGCGGTGGCGCTGGAGGCAGACTACATCGCAATTTCTTTTCCTAGAGATGAAAGTGACGTTTTAGCTGCAAAAAATTTAGTGAAAAAAGCGGGCGGTACAGCCAGCATAGTGGCTAAAATTGAGCGTGCAGAAGCCATAGACAATTTAGAAGCCATTATTGAAGCCTCTGATGCCATTATGGTGGCGCGAGGTGATTTGGGCGTTGAAGTAGGTGACGCGGCGATTCCAGGCTTACAAAAGCGCATGATTCGCATGGCACGTGCACAAAACAAACTGGTGATTACCGCAACCCAAATGATGGAATCGATGATTAATAACCCGATTCCTACCCGTGCAGAAGTTTCGGACGTGGCCAATGCGGTACTAGATGGCACTGATGCAGTCATGCTGTCAGCCGAAACTGCCAGTGGCCAATATCCATTAGAAACGGTACAGGCGATGCATCGGGTGTGTATTGAGGCAGAAAAAGAGTGCGAAAGTTTGCATGATGTTGCACGGCATATAGTTAATATGCAAGGTGGATTGCAGGGTAGCTTACAGCATATCGACGAAGCCATTGCGGCTGCGGCTATTTTTACTGCGCAGCATCTCAATGTGAAAGTAATCGCTGCGCTAACGCAATCTGGCAACGCAGCGCAATGGTTATCGCGCGCCAATAGCAGCGTGCCAATTTATGCACTATCGCCCGACAAAGTGGCGCGGCGAAAATTAACGTTACATCGCAATGTGTATCCTTATCCTATCGAGCAAAAAGACAAAAATAGAGATGAAATTTTAAGTGAAATGGAGCAAGTGCTGCTAAGCACTGAGGCATTTCAAGCAGGTGACACAATATTACTGACGTTTGGCGAGCCAATTGGCAGCTCAGGCGGCACCAACACCTTAAAAATTATTACGATTGGCGAAAATAGGCCAAAATAACGAGTCCTAAATTGGCTTTAAGCCTATGCACAACTATTTAATTGGTCTTTTTACGCATAAAACTAACCATGAACACACCTTTATTACAAACCAACATTAGCAGCCTCAAGCGCATACACCAAGGTAAAGTACGCGATATTTATGCGATTGACGATGCCACCATGTTGTTGGTGAGTACGGATAGACTTTCGGCATTCGACGTGATATTGCCCACAGGTATCGCCAACAAAGGCGCGATGCTGACGCAGATGGCTAATTTTTGGTTCAAGCAACTGCAACATATTGTGCCGAATCATTTAACAGGCATTGCGCCCGAATCGGTTGTGACCAATGATGCAGACAAGGCTCAGCTTGGCACGCGCGCGGTGGTCGTTAAAAAGCTTAAAGCCTTGCCGATTGAGGCGATTGTGCGTGGTTACTTAGTGGGCAGCGGTTGGAAAGAGTATCAAGCCAAAGGTACAGTCTGTGGCATTAAGCTGCCTGCAGGCTTGCAGCTCGCGCAAAAGCTGCCCATGCCAATATTCACGCCATCATCCAAAGCCGCCGTGGGCGAACATGACGAGAATATAAGTTTGCCACAATGTGCAGACTTAATTGGTACTGACATGGCACAAAAAGTTGCTAAAGTGGCGATTACGCTTTACACAGAGGCCGCCGAATATGCGCTAACAAAAGGCATTATTATTGCTGATACCAAGTTTGAATTTGGGTTGGATGATAACGGCGTGCTGCATGTGATGGACGAAGTGCTCACCCCCGATTCATCACGTTTTTGGCCACTAGAAAGTTACAAAGTAGGCAGCAACCCGCCCAGCTACGATAAACAATATGTGCGTGATTGGCTGGAAAGTATCCATTGGAATAAAGCGCCACCCGCACCAGTTTTGCCTGACGATGTTGCCCAGAAAACTAGCGAAAAGTATCTCGAAGCTTTTGAGAAACTCACTGGCAAAAAACTTGCATGAAGCCAGATTTCACATGAAATTGTTTGAAAAATTAAAACAAATCGCCGCACAACTCAAAGCAGAGTTTGAGTTCTATAAACGCTTACAGCAACACCCACATACCCCAAAACTCGCCAAAGCTTTGTTGTGGCTGGCAGTCGGCTACCTGCTGATGCCATTCGATTTAATTCCCGATTTCTTGCCCGTTATTGGCCAGTTGGATGAAGTTGTTATTATTCCCTTGCTGTTATACTGGGCGCTTAAATTAACGCCGCCAGCCATTATTGCGGCATGTAAAGGTGAACAGACATGATGGACTATTTAATACAAACGTGGCAAATGATTCTGGATTTCGATCAGCAATTGCCAGCGCTCATCGCGATGCATGCAAATTTAGTTTACGTCATTTTATTTGCAGTGATTTTTTTAGAAATAGGGGTGTTGCCATTTTTCTTTTTACCAGCTAATCCATTTTTGTTTGTGTGTGGCGCAGTTTGGGCGGCTTCGCAGCTAAACATTTTTCTACTCATTGGTATACTCATTGTTGCTGCAATATTGGGCAATTTATGCGCTTATTGGCTAGGCAAAACGGTTGGGCAAGCATTCTTTGTTGATTATCTCAAATGGCCAAACCAAGCCGCGCTTGATAAAACGCATAGTTTTTACGATAAACATGGCGAAAAAGGCTTTTTGGGCTCACTCTTTTTACCTGTTATTCGCACACTGGCGCCATTTTTAGCGGGTGTAACGCAAATGCACTTTTTTAAATTTTTCCGCTCGGCCAGTCTTGGTGCGGTGATATGGGTATTAGTTTGCGTATTAGCGGGATACTTTTTTGGCAATATTCCCATCATTAAAAATCACTTAGGGCTAGTCACCATGCTGGGTTTGGGCATTGTGATTGTTGTAGTGGTAACAAAAAAAATGTGGGATGCGGCTGTAAAACCTCACTAATACGATTTTGCAATAAATTAGCAACACTCTTCGCTTATAATTCTGTTTTTCTCATCACAGGCTTTATCAAAATGTCATTAAACCAAGTGCCTTCTGGCAAAGATTTACCCAATGATTTCAACGTGATTATCGAAATCCCCATGCAGGGCGATCCTGTGAAATATGAAGTGGATAAAGAAACAGGCGCGCTTTTCGTCGATCGCTTCATGGGTACGTCAATGCAATATCCTTGCAATTACGGCTATATTCCACACACGTTGGCGGATGATGGCGACCCAGTGGATGTGCTGGTGATTACGCCAGTGCCGTTGTTGCCAGGCGTTGTGGTGCGATGCCGTGCCTTGGGCATGTTGCAAATGACCGATGAAGCAGGTGGCGACGGTAAATTGCTCGCCGTGCCGATTGAAAAAGTATGTGGTTTATACGCTTACCAAAAAACTTATTTAGACGTTTCACCTTGGCGTTTAGAAATGATTTCGCACTTTTTTGAGCATTACAAAGATTTAGATAAAGGTAAATGGGTAAAAATTGAAGGTTGGGTGGGTATTGAAGACGCGCATAAAGAAATTATGGATGGCGTAAAAAGGTATAACGAAGCTGAAGTGAAACCTGCGTTTTAGGTTTTATAGGGTAATAAAAAAGCGCGATGATTTCGCGCTTTTTTATTTTCAATGATTAAGCCGTAACCACCCCAAACAAGCTGCCAACACCAGCGGTAGCAACCATCGCCAGCGCACCCCAAAACGCTACACGCAACGTGCCGACCCAACCATTTGCGCCACCCGCTTTTGCGGCTAAACCACCTAGCAGGGCTAAAAAAGCTAAGGAAAATGATGCCACTGGCAACATCAAATTACTTGTTGGCATTAGCCAAACCACCAATAAAGGCAATGCCGCACCCAGTGCAAATGAGCCCGCAGACGCGAGCGCGGCTTGAATTGGCTGTGCAGTCATGATTTCGTTAATGCCCAGTTCATCGCGCGCATGTGCGCCAAGCGCATCGTGTGCAGTGAGTTGCACCGCAACTTGGTTCGCCAGTTCGGGTGTTAAACCACGCCCAACATAGATGCTCGCAAGCTCTTGTATTTCATGCTCTGGGTCAGTGGCTATTTCTAAACGTTCGCGCGTTAAATCGGCATTTTCAGTATCTGATTGCGAGCTGACAGAAACATATTCGCCCGCCGCCATCGACATTGTGCCAGCCACCAAACCCGCCACACCAGTGAGCAGAATTACCTCGTGCGCCATGTTTGCAGAAGCCACGCCGATAATCAAGCTGGCGGTGGAAACAATGCCGTCATTAGCGCCTAATACAGCTGCCCGCAACCAGCCAATGCGGTGCGAGCGATGAAATTCAGAATGTTTCAAAATGGATGCCTCAACATAAACTTAATAAATTGCTACTGTAAAAATAACTTGGTCTGATCTTATCAATGCAGATAGTGGAATTGAAATCTCTTGGTGTTTGTAAAAATATAAGCTTAGTAAAAAAGGCGACTTATGTCGCCTTTTTTAATTGCTAAAATCTAATTACAAATGCCAATTTACATATGCAATAACGGCACAATGAGTAAAGCCACAATGTTGATAATTTTAATCAACGGGTTCACCGCAGGGCCAGCCGTATCTTTGTACGGGTCTCCCACCGTATCGCCAGTCACAGCCGCTTTATGCGCGTCTGAACCCTTGCCACCGTGGTTGCCATCTTCAATATATTTCTTGGCGTTATCCCAAGCGCCACCGCCTGTGCACATTGAAATTGCTACGAATAAGCCCGTTACAATCGTGCCCATGAGCAAGCCGCCGAGCGCCACTGGGCCTAGCAATAAGCCCACCGCAATTGGCACCGCCACTGGTAATAGTGATGGAATCATCATTTCTTTAATGGCAGCAGTAGTCAGCATATCAACCGCTTTGCCGTATTCTGGCTTAGCAGTGCCTTCCATAATGCCTTTAATGTCGCGGAACTGGCGACGTACTTCTTCTACCACTGCGCCCGCTGCACGACCCACCGCTTCCATCGCCATGGCGGCAAATAAGAATGGAATTAAACCACCAATAAACAAGCCAATAATCACCATTGGGTCGCTTAAATCAAACTTTACGTCGATACCTGCGCCTTGTAATTTATGCGTGTAATCGGCAAATAATACCAAAGCTGCTAAACCAGCAGAGCCAATGGCATAGCCTTTAGTCACCGCTTTGGTGGTGTTGCCAACCGCGTCCAATGGATCAGTTACATCGCGTACTTCTTTTGGTAAGCCCGCCATTTCTGCAATGCCGCCTGCGTTGTCGGTAATTGGGCCATAGGCATCAAGCGCGACTACAATGCCCGCCATGCTCAACATAGACGTTGCGGCAATAGCAATGCCGTACAAACCACCTAAATGATATGAAACACCAATGGCTAAACACACTGATAATACTGGCCAAGCGGTTGATTTCATTGAAATACCAATGCCCGCAATGATATTGGTTGCGTGGCCAGTGGTGGAGGCTTGCGCAATATGCTTTACAGGCGCGTAATCTGTACCTGTGTAATATTCCGTAATCCACACTAAGGCTGCCGTTAACACCAAGCCAACCGCACATGCACCAAATAATTGATTGGCAGATACCGCTAATTCGCCCGCCGTTAAACCATTCGGAAACAAATATTGGGTAACAAAGTAGAAAGCGATTAGTGACAATACACCAGCAACCGCCAAGCCTTTGTATAATGCGGGCATGACATTTTTCATGGTTGGCGTTGCTTTAACAAAGAAGCAACCAATGATAGATGCGACGATTGAAACCGCACCTAACATCAGCGGGTAAATAACAGCGTTAGCGCCAGCATTGGTAATAAGCAATCCGCCCAAAACCATGGTAGCGATTAAGGTGACTGCATAAGTCTCAAACAAATCGGCCGCCATACCCGCGCAATCGCCCACATTATCACCTACGTTATCGGCAATTACCGCTGGGTTGCGTGGGTCATCTTCTGGAATGCCCGCTTCCACTTTACCGACTAAATCTGCACCCACGTCCGCACCTTTAGTAAAGATACCGCCGCCCAAACGCGCGAAGATGGAGATGAGTGATGAACCGAAAGCTAAGCCAATCAACGGGTCTAGGTTAGTTGCGTTTTCTGCGCCTAAAAACCAATAAAAACCAGCCACACCAAGTAAGCCCAAACCTACCACCAACATGCCTGTTACCGCGCCACCTTTAAAAGCGACATCAAATGCAGGCACGATACCATTGGTGGCTGCTTGTGCGGTACGCACGTTAGCTTTCACCGACACATTCATGCCAATAAAACCACATGCGCCCGATAATAAAGCACCTACTACAAAGCCGATTGCCGTTGTTGTGCCTAAAAATACCGCTACTAAAATGGCTAACACAACGCCCACCATAGTAATAGTTCTGTATTGGCGGGCTAAATAAGCGGCCGCGCCTTGTTGAATAGCGCCTGCAATTTCTTGCATTTTCTCATTGCCAGCTGGCAAATTGGCAATCCATTTACTCATTACTACACCATACAACACTGCTAAAACCGCAGCAGCAATGGCGATCATTATTGGTCCTGACATGACTTCTCCCTATTTATTAATCGATACATCTAAAAAATAACATATAAGCGCGAACACACTGCAAACCCACTTCGAACACATTGCGAACTCACCTTAAAGTGCAACCAAGTTGTAAAAAATGTAATTAACTTGTAACAACCATGCGCATTATGGCACTAAAAATCCTGTGCCACAATCGCTTATAAAAGTCGCGGCAACACACTGTATAGCATGTTAAAACCGATGATAATTAATAGCAGCGCAAATATTTTCTTTAATTTTTTTACAGATAGTATTTGTACCAAAAGCGCGCCAAAAGGCACACTAATTAAACTAGCAAGCGCAATAATAATAAAAGCAGGCAAATAAATAAAACCCAAACTATATGTGGGCAAATGAACAACAGTTAAGCCAGAAACCATATAACCCAGCGCGCCTGCAACCGCTATAGGCAAGCCAATGGCACTGCTTGTGCCTATGGCACGTTTGGTGGGCACATTGCAATAAATGAGAAAAGGCACCGATAACGTGCCACCGCCAATGCCCACAAAGCTTGAAATCCAGCCGATGACGATTCCAACAGCGTTTAGAGCAGGCCTAGCAGGCAATATCCGCGAGGGGTTTGGCGCGTAGTCACTTAATATTTGCAGCGCCACTAAAAAAACATAAATTATAAACAGACCTTTTAGCAAGCTGGCATTGAACTTTGCCGCGACTAAGCTACCGAAAAATGCGCCTAACATAATGCCAAAAGCGATGTTCTTCATAATCGCCCAATCTACATTTTGGTGGCTGTGATGCGCGCGACTGGAGGAAATTGAGGTGACCATAATCACTGCCAGTGATGTGCCTAGCGCCAACTGCATGATATAAGCCAGTGGAAACCCTAGGCGCGAGAAAATAAAACTGAGTACAGGCACCATAATTAGCCCGCCACCTACGCCCAGCAAGCCTGAGAGCAAGCCTGTAAATAGGCCGGTGGCTAAGTAAAGCGAGTATTCCATGGCAGAAGTTCCATACTCATGTTTTACCTGCCAAAGCGTTTAATTTGGCGGCGAGCGGCGAATCACCCTTGTTTTTAGCTAACAAGTCCTCAGCTAAGCTTATTAAGCTGTTTGCGGCGTTGCTAGAAAGTCGTCGTGGCGTTTTAATAACAGGCTTCTGGCGAGATTTTACTTGCACTTTAACGCTAATTGAAGTAACTTTACATTCCCTAAATAAAGGGTTGTTTTTTTGCAAATTTTGTAATTGAGTCAATAAGCTAGCTTGCGTCAGTTTGATTTTATTGGCAACTATTGCGCTGTCGGCGTAAAGTGTAATTTGGCCGTTAATTAAACTACTTGCAAAACTATTTTGGCTTAATATTTTGGGCGCTGCGGCCTGCCAAAAGTGTTGCAAACCTTGGCGAGCCTGCACATTTTTAGCGAGATTATTAAGCTCGCTGTTTTCAAAAAATAAAGCGTTAATTTTGCGCATCATGCATTGTAACTAAGTTACGGGTAAAAAATAATTGATGAATATAATTTTGGTCTCTAACAAGATGGCAAAAGCCAAAAGCTTGTCTGTGTTTCAGGCAGGCCTTTTGGTGGCTGGTTTGATATTAGTGCCAGTTTTGCTCACTTTGTTGTTTATTACACCCAAAGACAACATTAAAGAGCAAGGTATGCGGGCTTTGTTGCCACCGCAACTTAAAAATTCAATCATTTCGTCGCAAGTGCATTTAGACGCTTATGCTAAAGAATTGGGAGAGTTGCAAGCGCGTATGATGCGCTTAGACGCGCAAAGCCAACGACTAGCCAAGCTGGCAAGCGGAAAAGACGCGCGGGTAATAAATAATCCCAAATTTGAATCGCGCGCCGACTCAAAAACACCCACTAACGTAAAATCGTCAGTTCATTTAAATTCACGCGTCAAAATTACATTGCCTGCCAATGCTAGCGAGCAGCAGGATGGTCGCGGCGGTCCGCTGGTTAGTTCTCGCCCCATGACTGAGCTTGGCTTGCAAGCCGCAATTATCGAGCTCACCAAGGCGGTTGACGTTCGCGACGAATCTTTAAGTCGCATTGAAGCGAAAATTTTACAACAGAGTGTGCTGAAAGATATGTTGCCTAACAGCAGCCCGATTGGCGCGGCTTTTAACTCATCTAGCTACGGTTGGCGCATTGATCCGTTTAACGGCAACAAAGCGTTTCACGAAGGCTTGGATTTCACCTCAAACACTGGCACACCCATACGCGCGGCGGCAGATGGCATTGTGTCAGCCTCTGAACTTTCACACGCTTATGGTAATATGGTAAAAATTGATCATGGGTCAGGTTTAGAAACACGCTATGCACATGCCTCAAAACTACTGGTTAAAGTGGGTGAGCGCGTAATTAAAGGTCAAATAGTGGCGCTGGTTGGCAGCACAGGCCGCTCTACTGGCCCGCATTTACATTATGAAATTAGACTTAATGGTAACTCTTTAGATCCGCGCCAGTACTTACAAAAGAATGCCAGTTAAATAATAGCTCGTTATGCAAACAAATATTAAAGCCAGTATTAAAAACGCTCCCACAATTAAGCAGTAGTATTTTCGTCCAATCTAAATAGAGGTTTCCGAGGTCTCGGAAAGTCGGTGTCTTTTCATGTTATCCACGTTGTTCAGAAAATTTTTCGGTAGTCGTAACGATAGACTAGTTAAACAATATGCCCAAAAAGTGAAAGAAATTAATGCGCTTGAGCCCGCTGTGCAAGCCTTATCTGATGAGGCATTGCGTGCTAAAACAGAAGAATTTAAACAACGTTTTACAGCAGGCGAAAGCTTAGAGAAGCTATTGCCAGAAGCCTTTGCCGTGGTGCGCGAAGGCGGCGTACGCGCCTTGGGTATGCGTCATTTTGATGTGCAAATGATTGGTGGCATGGTGATTCATTCTGGCAAAATTGCCGAGATGGGCACAGGCGAAGGCAAAACGCTAGTGGCAACGCTACCGCTTTACTTAAACGCCATTGCGGGCAAAGGCGCGCATTTGGTCACAGTGAACGATTATTTAGCAAAACGCGATGCCGAATGGATGGGCAAGCTATACAACTTTTTAGGCCTTACCGTGGGCATTAATTTGTCGCAAATGCCGCACGATGCTAAACAGCTAGCCTATGCCGCCGATATTACCTATGGCACTAATAATGAATTTGGTTTTGATTATTTGCGCGATAACATGGTGTTTACCAAAGATGAACGCACGCAACGCAAGCTTACATTCGCCTTAGTGGATGAGGTGGATTCTATTTTAATTGATGAAGCACGCACGCCATTGATTATTTCTGGTCAAGCCGAGCATAGCATTGATTTATATAGCCAAATTAATGCGGTGGCCTTGCAATTAAGCGCCCAAAAAGCCGAAGATGGCGATGGTGATTTTTGGGTAGATGAAAAAGCACAAACCGTGACCATGAGTGAAGTGGGACATGAGCGTGCAGAAGCGATTTTAGCTTCTACTGGCTTAATGGCCGATGGCGCGAGCTTGTACGAGCCCGCCAATATTACTTTGGTGCACCATTTGTACGCATCGCTACGCGCGCAAAATTTGTTTAAGCGCGATCAACACTACGTGGTGGAAAATAACGAAATCATTATTGTAGATGAATTTTCAGGCCGTAAGATGCCAGGCCGCAGATGGTCAGATGGTCTGCACCAAGCGGTAGAAGCCAAAGAGGGCGTGGAAATTCAAAAAGAGAACCAAACGCTAGCTTCAATTACTTTCCAAAATTACTTCCGCATGTATCAAAAACTAAGCGGCATGACGGGTACGGCGGATACCGAAGCTTACGAGTTCAATCAAATTTACGGCTTGGAAACGGTCGTTATTCCAACGCACCGCAATAAAATTCGCAAAGATGCGATGGATAAAGTGTATCGCACCTCGGCAGAAAAGTATAACGCGGTGATTGAAGATATTAAACAATGCCAAGCCATCGGTCAGCCAGTGTTAGTGGGTACCACTTCAATAGAAAATTCAGAGCTTATTTCAGGCTTGTTAAATCAAGCTAAGCTAAAACATGAAGTATTAAACGCCAAACAACACGAGCGCGAGGCGCATATTGTGGCCGAGGCGGGCAGCCCAAATGCGATTACCATTGCCACTAATATGGCAGGTCGTGGTACCGATATTGTGTTAGGTGGCAACCCAGAGGCTAGTATCCATGCGGTTCGTAGCGATGCTAGTTTAAGCGATGCAGAGAAAGAGACTAAAGCAGCACAATTAAAAACCGATTGGCAACAACGCCATAATACCGTGGTAGCCGCGGGCGGCTTGCATATTATTGGTACCGAGCGCCATGAATCGCGCCGTATCGATAACCAATTGCGTGGTCGTTCTGGCCGTCAAGGTGACCCAGGTTCTAGCCGCTTTTACTTATCTTTAGATGATCAATTACTGCGTATATTCTCGGGTGACCGTGTAGCTGCGATTATGGAGCGCTTGAAAATGCCAGAAGGCGAAGCGATTGAGCACGCCATGGTGACGCGCGCAATTGAAAACGCACAACGCAAAGTAGAAGGCCGTAACTTTGATATTCGTAAGCAATTACTTGAGTTTGATGACGTTTCTAACGACCAACGTAAGGTCATATACGAGCAACGTAACGAGCTGCTAGAGGCTACCGATGTTGGCGAAACCATCACTGCCATGCGCGGCGATGTGCTGGCTAGCATGATTGCTACGCATGTGCCACCTGGCAGTGTAGAAGAGCAATGGGATATTGCCAGCTTGGAGAAAGAACTCAGTGCTGAAGCGGGGCTTGATTTACCAGTGGCGCAATGGCTAGAAGAAAACCCAGATTTGCATGAGGAAACGTTACGTGAACGTATTTTTGAAGCGGCGGATGCCTCTTACAAAGCCAAAGAAGCGCTTGCCAGTAATGATGCTATGCGCCAATTTGAACGTTCAGTCATGTTGCAAAGTATTGATTTGCACTGGCGCGAACATTTAGCCGCGCTCGATCATTTGCGTCAAGGCATTCACCTACGTTCATACGCGCAAAAAAATCCTAAGCAGGAATATAAACGCGAAGCCTTTCAATTGTTTGAAGCTTTGCTCAACACCGTAAAAAGCGAAGTGACCAAAATTACCATGCTGATTCAAGTGAGAACACAAGAAGATGCCGAGGCAGTTGAGAAGCCGCAAGAAGTATCCAATGTGCAATATCAACATGAAGATTTTGAAGAAGCGCTAGCCAACCCGCAAGGCGGCTTTTCTGATGAAGAACAGACGCAAATGGCAGGCGGTACACCGATTGTACGCGAAGGCGTAAAAGTGGGTCGCAACGACCCATGCCCATGCGGAAGCGGCAAAAAGTACAAGCAATGTCATGGGGCTTTAAGTTAATGTAGGAGCGATTTTTCGATAAACTCAGGACAGTTCTTTGAACGCGAAAAATATTTGGAATTTGAAAGATGCTAGTAGAAACAGAAATTGAATCGCCTTGCATAGGCGTATGTGCGATGGACGAAGCGACGGGCTTGTGCCAAGGCTGCTATCGCACGCTAGACGAAATACAGCAATGGTGGGATTTAGATAACACGCAAAAACAAGAGGTTGTAGTGGAAGCTAACGCAAGGCTTGAGCAACAATTTAATTGATTGCGCCCTATATACTTCTGTTTAACCAATTGATTTTTATCGTAAATAAAAAAATTAATCGTGTCTGACCCCATTTATTCTACCGAATATGTTACGTACCCAAGCATGCCTAAAAATTTGGTGTTTACACAATAATGATTGGATATAAAAATAAGACTTTCGATTCCCTCTTTGATCGTGGGGATAAGCTCTTGCTGGAAAACATAAGATTTGATGAATGTATGTTTGTCAATTCTGCCATATCACTGACCAAGGACATTAGTCGTCGTTCAGTTGTTAGAAATGTCGATTTAAAAAACTGTGCTGCCAATGGTTGTGATGTTGGCTCTGCAATTTTAGAAAATGTTAATATTGATGGCTTAGCTACAAATGACCTATTAATTATTTGGGGCGCAACATTTAATCATGTTAAGTTGTCAGGCAACATTGGGAAGCTAAAAATAAATCCTTATGCTCATCACGTGGATAGAACTGAAGCTACTCAAGGACCATTTGATGCACATCGTATAGCACTATATAATTCGATTGATTGGGCGTTAGACATTAGTGAGGCACGTTTCAAAGAGTTTGATGTAAGGGGAATCCCTGCTAAATTGTTTCGGCGAGATCCTGAAACACAGATTGTTGTATCTCGGGAGCGTGCACTTAGAGCTGGATGGCGCGAAAGCATTAGTTCTACTAATACGCTATGGCCGTTCATGATTGATTTATTTCTGTCTGATGGTGTAGAAGATACTGTGCTTGTAGCTCCGCTGGGAGCACCAAAGAAAAAGCGGGATGAATTGATTTCTGGCTTGCGTGAGCTACGTGATTTGGGAGTCGCAGAACCAGATTAAAAACTTGGATTCAACTGCGAAGTGCGACACTTTGAAGATTAAAGAATACCTCATTTGGGGTGAACCAGCCAAGGCATTTTCTGGGTCTGTTGTTCAATAAATTCATTATCAAATCAATGCAATCGATGGGGTCAGTCTCGATTGATTCCTTAAAAATAGCTGCAATCAAGCAATAAGTAAATAGGGTCAGACACGATATTATTTATTTAGTGGTTGTAGATGAAGCAACGTGCGACTTGAGCAACAATTTAATAAATGCGGCGCTAAAAACTAAAGATTAACACATTGATTTATATCTAAAATTTAATAATTAATCGTGTTTGAACCCATTTATTTCCATTTATTTCAATCTCTAATCTTTTGAAAAAATCTTTTCGTTAAGTGCGATAGCGTACAGAGCTATTTTTAAAAAAAGACGACTATTATCCTTAGCAGATTTGCCTATTTTAAAATCAATAAGGAGAATAAAAAATGAGACAACTTAAAACAATTTTTACAATTAGCCTGGCAGTTATGTTTACAGCGATGCTAGGTTGCGCCTCAACAGCGCCAAAAGAGAGTACGTCGACATCTAATAAAGACAGCACCTCGGCATCTAGTAAGGAAAGCGCAGGTGAATATCTTGATGACAGTGTGATTACCACTAGAGTTAAGGCTGCGGTATTTAACGAGCCAACCTTAAAGTCTTCTGAAATTAATGTGGAAACGTTTAAGGGCGTGGTTCAGTTGAGCGGCTTTGTCAATTCGCAGATGGATATTAACAAAGCGGTTGCAATTGCACGAAATATTAAAGGCGTGACTTCTGTTCAGAACGACATGAAACTCAAAACTAAATAGATAATCTGCTTACCAAATTAGGAGAAATAAAAGATTGAAACTATTTCGATTATCTTAATTATCCTGTGGGTTCTTGGCTTGGTCTCGGCTTACACTATGGGTGGGTTCATTCACATTCTATTGGTCATCGCGATTGTGATGGTGTTGGTGCGTATCATCCGTTAATCTAAGTAAATTTTATATTTATGGGAGAAGATAAAATGAATTCAGCCAAGATGTTTGCAATCGTATTAATTATAGCTGGCGTTCTAGGATTAGCGTATGGCAGTTTTACATATACCAAAGAAACACATAGCGCCAAGATAGGCTCAATAGAGTTATCAGTTAAAGACAAGGAAACTATAAACTTCCCTGTTTGGATTAGCGTTGGCGCGATAGTAGCGGGCATGTTTCTGCTTTTTGTACGCAAATAAATATTTAGCTAGCTAGTAGCCTCCAATCAATGGGGTCAGTCTCGATTGATTTTACATTTTATTTAATATAGTAACTTCTTATGCCTCACTGCCAATAATCGCTTGCTGGTTCGCTAAATCCCTTAAAATTCCCAAGCCAAATTGAATAATAGCATCGGTATCTGGATGTTTGATGTCCTCTGCAAGCCTTACCAGTGCTTGCTTGCCAGTCATGTTATTTTCTTCAATTAAACGTAATAATTGATAGGTTGTTGGGTTTAATTCAATAAATTTCACTTCAAAATCAAGGTTTCTAAACACCAGCAAGTAAGTTTTCTCTGGGGCTTTTGGTAGTTTACCTTTGGAGATTTTATGCACGGCAAACTCATATTCCAGCAACATGTGCGCGGGGGCTAGCACGGGTTTTTCTTGCAATAAATCTGCAACTTGGCTTAATTTTACTGTGTTAGTTTGCTGTGCGCTAACTGCCAATTCTACCCATTCGTAATGTGCTAGCGCAGCTAGAAAAACAGGCTGTAATTTTTGAGCCGCTTGCGTATCTAAATACTGCAAAAACTGCTGCGGAATTTCTTTAAAAACAGGGCTTTGCGCTGCATAGTTTTTAACAAAGTCTTTAAGCAGCGCGTGCCAAGCCCGCTTGCCAATAGTCGCTTGGCATACAGGAAAACACACTGAGACTGATTCGAAAATATTGTTAAATACCGCACTACGGTACACCGCCATGCGGGTTGCAACCACGCCAGCAGGTTTTTTGTGCGTTTTAGAATCGCGAATGTGCGCGGTAAATTCTGTTTGATATTGCTGAAAATCTAACATGTTAATTGAGCTTGCCACTGGACTAAAGCATTCCACTGGACTAAAGCATTCCAGTACAGGTCCTTGAGGCAGTATCTACGAAGCTTGCAGGCCGATTGGTTTTAAGCGAATAATTGGTTTGTATTGCAGCAATTTTATTTACCTCGCGCATTAAAGTGGGCAGCGGTGGAATGTTGCTATCGCGTTCTAGTAACGTGGGGAATGTGCCAAATAGTGTGTAAGCTTCATCTAACAAATCCCAAACAGGGTCAATCACATCGCGGCCGTGCGTATCGATGAGTAAATTCGGTGATTGTTGGTAATGCCCCGCAATGTGGCTATAGACGATTCTATCTTTAGGAATTTTTCGCAAAAATTGTTTGGCGGTTTCAATTGCGTCTTGCTGGTTGCCATTGCCAAAATTAACACTATTGACATAAATATTATTAATATCTAAATGTAGCCAACAATCGGCCTCGGCCAACACGGCGTTTAAAAAATCAATTTCACTCATGCTAGATATTGGCGCGGCGGCGTAAAACGAGGCATTCTCGATGGCAATTTTTTGCCCCAAAATATCTTGCGTTTGGCGAATGCGTGCCGCCACATATTTCACCGCTTCTTCGGTGAAGGGTATGGGCAATAAATCGTACAAATAGCCCGTTTTGCCGTGATAATTATCGGTGCAGTAACTTAAATGCTCGGTATAAAGTGGAATATTATGGTCACTTAAAAACTGTTTAACTTGCTTTAAAAACGCAATGTTTAGCGGATCTAAACCACCCAGTGATAAGCACAAACCATGGCAAGCAATTGGGTAGCGCTCTACAAACCAAGCTAAATCAGATTGCGCTTTGCCGCCAGCGCCTAGCCAGTTTTCTGGGGCGATTTCGACAAAATTGATGTTGGAGATTGATGGATGATGATAAAGGCTTTGGATTTGAGGTATCAGCTCGCGCTTTAACCCCAAACCCACGCCTTGAATGTCAGCTAATGATGACAAAATTTACGAAGAGCTAGTGACTGCGCGTTATTAATGACCGCATTTTCCTTCGCCGCATTTGCCATCTTTGGCTTTAGCATCCGTTTTTGCACCATCTTTCATCTCAGCACCACATTTGCCTTCACCGCACTTGCCATCTTTGGCTTTAGCATCTGTTTTTGCGCCGTCTTTCATTTCTGCGCCGCATTTACCTTCGCCGCATTTGCCGTCTTTGGCTTTTTCGTGATGCTCTGTCACTTGGTAGCCGCTTGATAATGATTTAATCGCAAATGGATTTTCGGCTGCATTTACGCTTGCTGCGCCAATAGATAATACAAACGCGCTAGTAACTGCTAATGCAACTGCTTTTGCTGATTTATGTGAAGTAGTCATGAGTGAATTCCTTAAAATAGTTAAAATAATAAATAATAAAATTTACGATTGCGCGGTGTTTGCAGCAATCAGATCCGTGATACGTTTTTTTGCGCTGGATGGCATTTTAATCGTGCCGTCATTTTCAATATGGCTAGCTGCCAGTTTTAAGGCAACGCTTATGCTATGTATTTGTTGACTAAATTGTTTGCAGTATTTGCATATAATTAAGTGTAATTTCAAGGCAAAACGTTCCCGCATCGTTAATTGTCTATCTAACGATTGTGAAATGATTTGACTCGCATCTTTACAACTTAACATTTAACTTTATGCTCCTAAATTTAATTAAACAATATTAACTAATACATACTAGCTACCAAGTTATTAGCTATTTAGCCAGTTTATTTCTAAACACTTTCTCAATCCCATACGGGCTCTATACAACATCACCCAAGCATTGGTCGTGCTTATATTCAGTTCCTTACAAATTTCTTCATTATCCGTTTCATGCACATCACGCATCAAAAATAGTTGTGCTAATTTACTGGGTAATTTTTCCATGCAGGTTTGCAAAACACCTAAAAATTGCTTTTGCTCGAGCGCATTTTCTGGCATATCCCATTTAAGCGGTTTATCTGCCCAGCGGCCTGCATCATCAAAAAAATCATCCACATTAGCATCTTCATCATCAATTAAATCGCTGGCAGCAACTTCGCGTACGTTTTTACGCATCACATCGATAATTTTGTGTTTTAAAATGCCTGTGAGCCAAGTGCGCGGCGCAGATTGCTCAGCAAAACTGGGTGATTTTATGGCAGCTAAAAAAGTTTCTTGCACCACATCTTCGGCCAAATGCGGGTCGCGCAATCTTGCCAGTGCAAAACGATATAAATAATCGCCATGTTCATTTAGCCAGTTGTGCACGTTGGGTGTCGACATTATTTGGGTTTGCCCGCCTTTTCTTGCAGCAATTGTACATAATTGTTGGCATCTAGTGCAGAGTTATTGCGTTGTGCTTGCCAAATCACTTCGCCTAGGCAATCTAAAATATCATGTTGTGCATCGTGTTCGTTTTGGTGTTTCAGTTTTAGTTGCGTATAAATATCTGCAATGCCAATCGGCTGATTAATGCTGATTTGTTCCAATATAGATAAATGCAAACTCATGTGCAAAAACGGGTTGGTTTCACCGAATTCAGGGAAATATTCTTGATGTTTAAACTGCGCTTGCGCGTCTAAAATAGGCTGATATTTGGGGTGCATGTGAATAACGCTTAACGCTATTTTCTCTAAATCGGTGAGCGGTTTTTGCGCTTTAAATTTACCCCAAGCATTAAAAAAGAAGTCGCGCACTTCGTCGCGCGATGGGTTAAATAAAGACATAAAAACTTAATAAACTCATAAATAGCTAACATTGCTTTGGGTAAATAGGCCTAGCACGGCGGAATATTGCAATAATTCGTTGACGCCATTCATCGGTGCAATTTCGCCGTTGCCATAAAAACCAATGATGGGCAGTTTTGGGAACAGGGTTTTGATGAGTGCTATATCTTGATCGACGCCATTGTAAAAATAAGGGCCGCGTCCGAGGCACGAAAATAATAAGGCGAATTCTGGCTCTGCATTAAGCCGACGCCTTAACGCGCTGGCCGTTTTAACAATGTCAATTTGCGCCGCATCAATATCACGAATCGCCCAGCTCAGCCAATCGCCCTCTTGTAGCGGCTTGGTAAGCGTTAAAGAGTCGTTGTCTTTATTGGCAATGATGATAGAAGCCAGATTGTATTCGCCACGCTCAAGCTGACTGGCCTTGCTGGCGTGTACTATCATTAGCTGGTGGTAGGGCAAATCTGCTGTAGATTTATCGTGTTTTTGCCAGACAGAGCTGAGTGAAGTTAGCGCAGGAATATTGGCTACTTTGAGTAAATCATTGCCATTGCAGGCGGTAATTCTACGTGGCGGTGATAACATTTTTAAGCCGTGTGAGGCCGCCACTGCGCTGCTTACGTTGTTTAGCGTTACTTCGCAGTAGCCTTGTGTAGTGCCTTTGCCGTTTTGCCACACCGAAAATGGCCCGTGCCCTGTCGCATCGCCAGAAACGCCACCAAACCTAGGCACTGATTGGTTTGGCTCATCAGGATTTAGCCAGGTAGTGTTGATGGCGCTAGGTGCGGTGAGCGTGAGCAACAAGCTATCATTAGTTTCATTGGTTTTGGGATGACTAAAATTTAATTCAGAAAACACCATTGCGGCCGCGGCGGGGCTATCGATCACCCAATCTTCTTCAGTAAATATACCAGTGGCCGAGCAGCCAATGATTTGCGTGCAGCTGGCGGCCTTGGCGGCGGCTTTAATGGACGATTGTGGATCTGAGGCGAATTCTGAAGTGAGAAATAGCAACACGCTGGAAGGCGCATGGATATTGGCTTTTAGCATAGCTAACTCAACTGCTTTAGCCGCCAATTCTGGTTTGGCTTGTGGGCCTATGGCTAATCCTGTAGCGACTTTCAACTTATTTCACCCGCCATTAAATAAGGCTTAGCAAGTGTTTTTTGTTTATATTCGCACAAATCAAAAATGCAGCATTCGCCACATTTAGGGTTACGCGCGGTGCAGGTATAGCGGCCATGCAGAATTAATAAATGGTGTGCGTCGTGTAAATAGGCTTTTGGAATGGTTTTTAAATATTTTTGTTCAACGGCTAATACGTGTTTACCAGTGGCCAATTTGGTGCGGTTGCCCAGGCGAAATAAATGCGTATCTACCGCAATTGTCGGCTGCCCAAACGCGGTGTTTAAAATCACATTGGCGGTTTTGCGGCCTACCCCAGCCAGAGATTCAAGTTCCGCTCTGGTATTGGGTACTAGTCCATCATGATTTTGTATTAATTGCGCGCAACAGGCAATCACATTCTTCGCTTTAGCATGGTAAAGCCCTATGGTTTTGATGTAACTTTCCAGCCCTTGTACACCCAAATCAACTATAGCTTGTGGCGTGTTAGCCACTTTAAAAAGCCTCCGTGTGGCAATATTGACGCCTTTATCGGTGGCTTGGGCGGATAAAATCACCGCGATTAGTAGCTCAAACGTGTTGCTGTATTCCAGTTCAGTGGTGGGTTGTGGAATGGCCGCAGCTAGGCGCTTAAAAATTTCAGCTCTTTTTACTGCATTCATATTTTAATCAAAGCGCAGGTTTTAGTGCGCCACCAGCTTGTGGCGACGGTGTGGTTTTACGCAGCTCTGCCCAATTACGCACTGCAATTAAGCAGGCCAAACCAATAAACGCGCCAGGTGGCAATATGGCGAGCAAAAAGCCGTTATAGTCGGGAATCACATGAATGACTAAACTTTTCGCCTCTGGCCCAAGGACTAAATCGATGCCAGAAAATAATGTACCTTTGCCTACCAGTTCACGTACGCCACCCAGCAAGGCCAGCACGCCCGCCAAGCCTATCCCCATCATCAAGCCGTCTAACGCAGAGGGTAGCGTCGGGTTTTTAGCGGCAAAAGCCTCTACCCGCGCCAGCACAATACAATTAGTCACAATAAGTGGAATAAATATACCCAAAACAATATGCAGCGGGTGCAAAAACGCGTTCATGCTTAAATCAATCACAGTCACAATGGCGGCTATTATCAAAATAAACACAGGGTTGCGTATTTCTTTAGGAATCCACTTACGCACAGGCGAAACCGAGGCGTTACTGGCCGCCATGACCAGCGCTGTGGCAATGCCTAGCGAAAGTCCATTCACCATGGTTGTAGTCACAGCCAAGGTGGGGCACAAGCCCAGCAGCTGCACTACGCCTGGGTTTTGCTTCCATAAGCCGTTTTCTACAATTGTTTGATATGCTGCCATTTCCTTACTCCTAAAACTTATTTTTTATGCGCTGCAAATAATATGGCTTTATTTGCCTCGACATAAGCCAATGCCCGATGCGTGGCGTTTACTACCGCGCGCGGCGTAATGGTCGCACCCGCCATGTAATCAAATTTCCCGCCGTCTTTTTTAACTTTCCACTGCTCGCTTGGGCGCATAGTGAATGAAAGATTATCAAAAGATTTAATCCAATTATCTTTGGCAATATCAATATAATCGCCAAGCCCAGGCGTTTCTTTGTGAGCGATAACACGCACACCGCCAAGGCTGCCATCTTGTCGCACCGCTATCAAAAGCTTAATATCGCCGCTATAGCCATCGCGTGCAATGGCTTCTAATATTACGGCCGTGGCAACCCCAGCAAGCCTTGCTGTATATACTTTGGTCACGCTCCGATTATTAAGTTCGCCGCCAGCAGGTAGCTCGACAAAATCATTCAACAAGTCGTTATCGTGCTCAGTGATTGGCAGCACTTGCTCAAACAATTTCATTTTTGCCGCTGCTTCGCTGGCCTCAATCGGTGCTTTAGTCGCCAAATAAGTGCTGGCAAGAAAAACCGTGCCAACCAAGCTAAACGCCACCATAATCGCCATGGTGCTTGCGGTGTGTTTTAGTAGGGTTTCGGGCATATTCTAATAACTCTAAAAATGAGACTAGCAACAAAGTATTGTGAAGCCATTTTCATTTTTCGTGCCCAAAAACGCGTGGCTGGGTGTACATGTCAATCAACGGCACGCAAATGTTCATAAATATCACCGCAAACGCCACGCCATCGGGGTAGCCGCCATACACACGGATTAAGTAAGTAATAATGCCTACGCCAGCCGCAAACCACAGCTTGCCTTTGGGCGTGGTCGGTCCGCTCACGGGGTCGGTGATAATAAAAAACGCGCACATCATGCTAGCACCGCTAAATAGGTGAAACAAAGGGGATGTGAAGTGCGTGGGGTCAATCATCCAAAATACGCCAGAAATAAGCGCCAGCACGCCCAAAAAGGCAGTGGGCAAATGCCAGCTAATGATTTTTTGCTGCCATAAATACAAGCCGCCCAACAAATAAGCGCCCGTGATATATTCCCCACCCGTCGCACCCAGCGCACCAAATATCGGCGCTTCTTTAATGCTGGCAACCTCATGTTTTAAGGTAAGTTGCGTTTTTAAATAATCCAAAGGCGTGGCGCTGGTAACGGCATCAATTGCCACACCTTGTGGCAAAATTCCGCTAAAAATATAATGCAATTGATCTGCAAAACCAAGCTTAGTTTGCGCCAACTGCAAGGCGGCTGGCCACTTTGTCATCAGTATGGGAAACGAAATCAACAACACGGCATAGCCAATCATGGCGGGGTTAAACGGATTGTAGCCCAAGCCGCCATACAACTGCTTAGCGATGACAATAGAAAATAACGTACCCACCACAATCATCCACCACGGCGCAAGTGGAGGTATGGATAGCGCTAATAACCATGCGGTGACCACGGCACTATAATCCATGAGAAATGGTTGAATTGGGCGTTTGCGAATTTTAAGCATCGCCGCCTCAGCCGCCAATGCGGTGGCGGTTGCTAGGGCAATGGTTACCAAAATGCCGCCACCAAATACCCAAACGTAGGCGATAATGCCAGGCACAAGCGCCAGCAACACTTTAAACATGATGCTGCCGACGGAGGGGGCGTTAGAAATGTAGGGGCTGCGATTCAAAATTTATTCTCAATTATTCAACAATCTATATTTAGATGGCATTGTTAATGATAGGCAATGATTTGTAGCGCAGGCGTCCTCGCCTGCAAACACATTGGCTTAATGTAGGCTATTATGCAGGCGAGGGCGCCTGCGCTACAAAAACCATTATGCTGATTCACTATCACTTTTTAGCCGCTTCAGCCGCTGCTTTTGTAGCCTTTGCTTTTGCTATGGCAGCAGCAATTTTAGCTTGTTTTTCTGCATCAACCACAGGTTTTTCTATGCCAACTGCTTGCCGTCTGGCATCAATTTCGGCGATTTCTTTTTTTACTGTTTCGTCTGCATCAGCGACGTTTTTAGGCGCTATACCTGCGGCGGCTTTTGCGGCTTTTGCGCGTTCAATCGCAGCGGCAATCACCGCTTGTTTTGCAGTTTTTTGAGCTTCAACATCATTAATTTGAGCATCGCCAGCACCCGCATGGATATTAGCCTCTGGCGTAGTGCCTGTTTGTGTTTCAAGTACTTTTTTCGCAGCTTCTTCTTTTTGCAGTGCGGCGCGTTCCGCGTGTTTTTGCGCGCGTTCTAGTTTTTCGCGCTCAATGCGCGCTAATCTAAAATCGTTACGTTCACGCGCTAAATCGGCGGCTTCTTGCGCTTTGTCGATAGCTATAATTTCACTTTTGGCGTAGCGATAATATTGCACCAGCGGGATATTGCTGGGGCACACATAGCTGCAAGCGCCGCATTCGATGCAATCAAACAATTTGTAATCGTTAGCTTTTTCAAAATTATCCGATTTAGCAAACCAATACAGTTCTTGCGGTTGTAAGTTTACAGGGCAAACATCGGCGCAACGCGCACAGCGTATGCACGGCATGGCAGGTGGCGGTGGTGCAAATAGCGTGGGCGAAGCGGCAATAATGCAGTTGGCGGCTTTGGTAATTGGCACGTTTTCAGTTGGCAAATCAAAGCCCATCATCGGCCCGCCCATAATATAGTGCGTGGTTTCTGGCTTTATACCGCCCGCCGCCTTTACCAAATGTGGCAAAGGCGTGCCAAATAGCACTTCAAAATTTTGTGGATTTTGCACATGGCCTGTTATTGAAACGATGCGGCTGATACTTGGCTCGCCATGGTCGAAATAACGGTGCAAAGCCAGCACGGTCGCCACGTTAAACACTTGCAAGCCCACTTCGGTCGAGCGTTTATCGTGCGGAATTTCTGTGCCAAGTACCAAATGAACGAGCCTTCTGGCATCGCCGCTGGGGTACAAAGTAGGCACGACGACGACTTGCATGTTAGTGCTTACTACCGCTGCACGCATACTGACGGCTGCTTCTGGCTTGTTATCTTCAATGCCAATAATCACGTTTTCTGCGCCAAGCAAGTGTTGTGCAATGGCAATGCCTTTTATAATTTCATCGGCGCGCTCGCGCATGAGCATGTCATCGCAAGTGATGTAGGGTTCGCACTCGGCGGCGTTAATAATCAGCGTATGTACGCCAGATTTGCCATCGGCACGTAACTTAATGTGGGTGGGGAAAGTTGCGCCGCCCAAGCCAACAATGCCCGATAAACGCAGGCTGGCGACTAAGTTTTTACGCTCTACATTGCGCCAATCTTGCGATTTTTTTGTTATCCACGCATCTTTGCCGTCTGGCGTAATGGTGATGCAGCGGTCTGGTAAACCTGAGGGATGCGGAATAATCGCATCTTCAATGGCAGTAATTGTGCCAGATGTGGTCGCGTGAATGGCTGCGGATACCGCGCCTTCTGCCTCTGCCAGCAATTGACCCTTTAATACTTGTTCGCCAATTTGTACTTTAATTTTAGGAATATTACCGACGTGCTGGCGTAGCGGCAGCACGATTTTTTCGGGCAGGCTTAAAAAGCCAATTGGTAATTGGGTAGATTGGGCTTTATTCTCAGGCGGATGTACGCCGCCATTGAATTTGAAAATCCCAGTTTTTTTGAGTAACCCAGTAAAATTAACTAATGCGTTCATAACTTTCTGTTTTTAAATGACAATTTAAACATTAAATTCGGGCTTGAAAGTAACACTTTTAATTGGAATTACAGGATATTTCCACTTCCAATTATCAGGCGTTTCCTCAATCGGCTCTATAGTAATACAATCGACTGGGCACGGCGCTACACATAGCTCGCAGCCAGTACATTCACTGGCAATAATGGTGTGCATGTGTTTGGCTGCGCCTAAAATCGCATCTACAGGGCAAGCTTGAATGCATAAAGTGCAGCCAATACAGATTTCTTCGTCAATAAACGCAACGGCTTTGGGTTTTTCTACTCCATTTTCGGCGTTAAGAGGTTTGTATTCCATGCCCATCAGCTCTGCCAGCGCGCGTACGCCAGCATCGCCACCTGGCGGGCATTGGTTAATATCGGCGCGACCTTCGGCAATAGCCGTGGCATAAGGCTTACAGCCAGGAAAGCCGCATTGACCACATTGCGTTTGCGGCAAAATGGCATCGATACGTGCGATTAATGGATCACCCTCTACCTTAAATTTGAGGGCGGCATAGCCCAGCAGCGCGCCTAGCGCCAGTGCCAAGCCAATCATGATGTATATTGCGGTTAACATTTTTCTAAAACTCCAAAAAAATGTAAGTTTCTAAGCTAGATAAGGCGCGAGCACAAAACGTTTGCGCGGCATATGGGGTATATGTAAGCGGACGTTTTTTGTAAGCAACGCAGTATGGCTTTGATAATTGCATTTTTAATACTTATCTAGGCCTGCAAAGCCCATAAATGCCAAGCTCATGAGAGCCGCGGTCACCATGGCAATCGCCGAGCCTTGAAATACTTTGGGCACATCGGCGGCTTCTAATCGCTCGCGCATGGAGGCGAATAAAATCAGCACCAGCGAGAAACCTACCGCGCCACCAAAGCCGAACAAAGCCGATTCTATTGGCCCTTGGCTGGTTTGCGCATTGAGTAAAGGGATGCCTAGCACCGCGCAATTGGTGGTGATAAGCGGCAAGAAAATACCGAGCATTTGATACAGCAGCGGAAAGCTCTTTTCCATGACAATCTCGGTAAATTGCACTACGCCCGCAATGACCACAATAAACGACAGCGTGCGTAAATATTGCAAGTTGTTAGGCTCAAGCAAATAATAGCTAATTGCCCAGCTAGTCATGCTGCCAATCGTTAATACAAATGCGGTTGCAGCCGCCATGCCTATAGAAGCTTCCAGTTTTTTAGAAACGCCCATAAAAGGACATAAGCCCAAAATTTTAACCAGCACAATGTTGTTGACTAACACCGTGCCAAGCAAAATCATAATGTATTGATGAAAGTCTATATTCATGAGGTGCTTCGTGTTTTAACTTGCCTTAATTATAGCGCGATTTAGCGTTAATATTGGCGCAAATTCAACCAAATCAAGGATGGTGCGTTAAGCAAATAATTGTAAAAACGCTATTTTAAAGACGTTTTTATATAGTTAAAAAGAATGTCTAATTATATTTTTAGCATTATTTATTATAAATCGTTTATTTAAAGGCTGAATCTACGGCGTTTTCGCATTAAAGTAGTAGTTTCGGTTAAAATAGTACACTTTATTTTTGCTAGGTTTTGATATGTTGCAAGGCAGCATGGTAGCCATCGTTACGCCTATGTTTGAAGATGGCAGTTTAGATTTAAATGCGCTCCGCAGCTTGATAGATTTTCATGTCGATGCAGGCACAGATGGCATTGTGATTGTAGGCACAACGGGTGAATCGCCCACGGTGGATGTGGCCGAGCATTGTTTGCTAATTAAAACCACGGTAGAGCATGTGGCAGGCCGCATTGCAGTGATTGCGGGTACGGGTGCTAACTCTACCAGCGAGGCGATTGAGCTCACGGCAAAAGCTAAAACTTTAGGCGTGGACGCGTGTTTGTTGGTAACGCCATACTACAACAAGCCTACTCAAGAGGGCTTATATCAGCACTTTGCGGCGGTTGCGGCGGCGGTAGATATTCCGCAGATTTTATACAATGTGCCAGGCCGCACCAGTTGCGATATGAGTAACGACACGGTGTTGAGATTGGCCAGCATTAAAAATATCGTCGGCATTAAAGACGCGACAGGCGGCATAGAACGCGGCACAGATTTGTTACTGCGCGCGAAACTTATGCCTGAAATTGGAGACTTTGCCATTTATAGTGGCGATGATGCCACAGGCATGGCGTTAATGCTGCTTGGTGGGCATGGTGTAATTTCAGTAACGGCCAATGTTGCACCTAAATTAATGGTTGAAATGTGTGTGGCTGCCATGGCGGGCAATGTTAAAAAAGCCTGCGAAATAAATGCTAAATTATTTGGCTTGCATCAAAAATTATTTGTTGAAGCAAACCCAATGCCAGTGAAATGGGTGTTGCAACAAATGGGTTTAATTAAATCGGGCATACGTTTGCCGATGGTGAATTTATCGGCGCAATATCACGATGTATTGCGTGCTGCGATTAAAAACGCAGAGCTTATCTAAAATTACGTCTAAAAGTTAGGTGGTAGAAATATGAAACAAAAAGGAATCATTCAATTAATCGCTATGGCGCTGCTAGCCTCTTTAGTAAGTGCTTGCGATTCAATTCCGTTTATCGATAACACTTCTGATTACAAAGGTGCTGGACGCTCTAAACCGCTTGAAGTGCCCCCAGATTTAACCGCAGTGCGCTCTAGCGATGCCTATAGCGTGCCAGGCGGCACCACTACTTATAACACTTACAATCAAGCACAAGATGGCACAGACGCTGGGGTAGAAAAAGTGTTGCCAAATTCTGATGGCGTGCGTATGGAAAAAGCGGGCGCGCAGCGTTGGTTGGTGGTGGATGCGCCTGCAGAAAAGGTGTGGCCTGTAGTGCGTGAGTTTTGGATAGACCAAGGCTTTGCAGTACGCGTAGAAAATGCAGATACAGGCGTGATGGAAACCGAATGGATTGAAGCAGATGCCATTAAAGCTGCTGAGGCTAAGAAAAACATAGGCGAGAAATTTGATAAATGGCTAGATAAGCTCTCAGGTTTTGCCGATAGACGTAAATTTCGCACGCGTTTAGAGCGTGGTGAAAAAGAAGGCTCAACTGAAATTTATATGACGCATCGCACCGTAACCAGTGCGCCAGATGACGGTAAAAATAGGGTCAGAACCAACTATGGCGAAGTTGAAACGGGTTATCGCTTAGATGGCGCAAAATCAGATCAAACGGTTGAAGAAAACGCCGCCGAATTAGACGCAGAATTACTACGTCGCTTGATGGTGAAGTTGGGCGTGACAGAAAAACGCGCACAAGAAATTGCTGCAAATCCTGTTAGTGAAAAACGTGCAGAAGTAGTGAAAGAAGCTGATAGCAGCGTGACACTTAATTTGAATGATCCGTTTGATCGTGGCTGGCGTCGCGTTGGTTTGGCGCTAGATAGAATTGGTTTTGTGACTGAAGATAAAGATCGCTCAAAAGGCTTATTCTTTGTGCGTTATGCCGATGTGGATATTGATAGTGGGCCTACTAAGAAAAAAGGCCTGCTAGATAAGCTGGCATTTTGGAAAGATGACGAGCCTGAAATTGAAAATAAATCTAAACCAAAAGATGAAAAAACTATTGTTGATAAGCTCAAATTTTGGAAAGGTGATGATGGAAAAACTGATCCAGCCAAACAATATCGCATAAAAGTAACTGAAGCCGAAAATGGCGGTAGCCGCGTTAATGTGGTGGATAGCGAAGATAAAAACAACCGCAGTACTACGGCTAATCGTATTATTTCATTGTTATACGATCAACTGAAGTAGCTGGTAGTTAAAATAATGCGCTTTGCGTCATTAGGCAGCGGCAGTGCTGGCAACTGCTTAGTGATAGAGAAAGCATCCACACGATTACTGCTAGATTGTGGTTTTGCTGTAAGCGAGCTTGTAAAGCGCTTACAACGCTTAGGTTTAGCGCCAGAGCAAATTTCAGGCATTTTGGTCACGCACGAGCATGATGACCACGCCAAAGGCGCTTTTAAGTTTGCGGCAAAATATAACGTTCCCGTTTGGCTAACGCATGGCAGTATGAAAATGTGCGAGCGTTATCTGCCAGAAAATGCAGCAGATAAAGCAAAGGTCACGCTCAATATCATCGATAGTCACACCAAATTTCAAATCGAACACATTGAAATTTCACCTTATCCAGTGCCGCACGACGCGCGCGAACCAACACAATTTACTTTTACCGATAGCAAACACAAACTAGGCGTACTCACCGATACAGGCTCATCTACACAGCATATAGAGCAGGTGTTGAGCGGCTGTGACGCCTTGGTGCTAGAATGTAATCACGATTTAAATATGCTGGAAAACGGCGCTTATCCATATTCACTCAAAAAGCGCGTGGGCAGCCGGCTTGGGCATTTAGATAATGCCAGTGCGGCAACGCTATTGGCTAAGTTAGATAATACTAAGCTCAAACATATTATCGCGGCGCATTTAAGTGCTAAAAACAACACACCAGAGTTGGCCAAAAAAGCACTCAGCCAAGTGTTAAATTGTGAGCATGAATGGATAGGCATTGCCGCGCAAGACGCGGGTTTTGCTTGGCGAAGTTTTTAACCGTCACTTATCAAGTGCAAAAAAAGCCGACTAAAAAGTCGGCTTTTTTATTAAGCAAAAAACTTATTGCTTAAAGATTTATTGCTTTGAAACTTACTGTGCAGCTGGCTCAGCAGGAGCAGCTTCAGCAGCAGGTGCAGCTTCAGCTGGCATTTCAGCAGCAGGAGCAGCTTCTACAGGAGCAGCTTCGGCAGCAGGAGCAGCTTCAGCAGGCATTGCAGCTTCAGCAGCAGGAGCAGCTTCAGCAGGCATTGCTTCTTCAGCAGGTTTTTCGCCACAGGCGGTTAAAGCAAGCGCTAATAATGCAGCTAATAGAGCGGAACGTGTCATTTTTTTTCCCTTACGATATGAACTAAAGTTAAACCAGTTACGGCGGGCTAAATTAGCCCAACCGAGTGCTGTGGATTTTACCAGCAAATAAAAAAATTTCCACTCATTTTTTTGTTGAATAGGGGGTTTTAATAAAAAAAGTCGTTATTTTGCAACAATTTACAGGTTAAACCTAAAAAATCTAATCAGTACAATTGAGGTGCTGTTTTTTATATGATGGGATGTGCTTTAAATATGCAAAATTATTGTGCTAATTACCAATTTGATTTCAATATTTTTTACAAACCCAATTTTGTGACAGTCACTGTTCCAGTAGTTTCTTCAAGCAATTCCTCAAAGCGCATATTCAAACTGGCACAGGTTTCCACATCGTCATAAGCGTACTTAAATCGCGCTTGGTCAATATGAAAACGCCGACAATAATGGCGTTTATCGGCGATGACGAAACAATCTTTGGCCACTTTTGCTGCATTATTGGTTTCATACACGGTCATTTTGTGGGCATAAAGTTTTAATAACTCAAATAATCGCGGACTATTATTCACAAAGTGTTCGGTCGATTGCAAAATAATAGTCAGTTTGCTCAAGTCATTATGGCTTAAAAATTCAAATAACAACTCAAAACGCGCTGTGCTGGCATAATCACCACGGGCAAAATCTTGGTCAAAAATCAATAGCTCGTTCTGTGCTTTGGCAATCACCAAATTCAGCGCCGCTTCATAATTACGCTCACCCAAAATGATGGTGTCAGGCTTTAGTTCGGCCTCAGTCATTGCGCCTCCTTACTCATTATTAAAACTGATAAAACCAGCCAAAAAAGATTCAAACAGAGCATCGCCAAGAGCCGCATAGGTATTGGCTATCAGGCCTGCACTGGAATGCACTAGTCCAGTGGCATCGATAGTTATATATTTTTTATCTGCAAACTCTTGCATTACTGTAACAATTTCTGCTGATACCACTAATCTTTCGCCATTAAGGTAAAAATTATTATGCGTAAATAACAATTGAGATTTTAAACTTAAATATAAAACATTTTGACTCAATTGTTTCATAAATTCAGTTTTGGATATTTTACGATTCGGCTCAAAAACCACATCCAGCTTAGGTTCTGTTAGATACTTACCTAAAAAATCTGCCACATTATCTTTATTCCATGTAGTTTTTTGCAGTATTTGGCTGACGTTATTAATCATGTCAGCGCTAATTTCAGCAGGGTGTGTTTGCAGTTTTAAATCAGGGTCAGCATACAAACCTTCAGCTTGAATATTGTCTTGTATATAACTCAAAAACTCATGTTGCAATTCTTGGGTTTTGGGCGCTCTAAAACCTATCGAATAGGTCATGCAATCTTCAGATTCTGAAATTCCCCAATGTGCGATTTGTGGCGGCAAGTAAAGCATATCGCCTGTTTCTAGCAACCATTCATGCTCGCTTACAAAGTTTTTTAGTATTTTCAAGGGCGCACCTTCAACCAAACTTAAATCCGTTTGTGCTGATATTTTCCAGCGTCGCTTGCCTGTGCCTTGCAGCAAAAACACGTCATACGAATCCACATGCGCCCCAACGCCACCGCCAGCGGGCGCGTAGCTCACCATTAAATCATCCAGCCGTGCGTGTGGAATAAAATTGAATTGCGTCAATAAATCTGCCGCTTCTGGCAGGTAATAATTCACACTTTGCACCAGCAACGTCCAATTTTTGGCAGGTAACTTTGCAAAAACCGCTTCATCAAACGGACTGTTTTGCACGCTCCATTTATCTTTATTTTGTTTGATGATGCGCGCTTGAACATCATCCTCGCAAGCTAAGCCAGCTAAGTCATTAGGCGATAGTAAGCCTGTAAAACTAGGGATTGCTTGGCGAATCAACAAAGGTTTTTTCTGCCAATATTCGGCCAAAAATTGCGCGGGCGTTAAGTTGTTTAGTAGTTGTAATGGCTTATTCATAAAGCGTATTTTAATCGGATTTATCTGCATATTTAGCAAGCTACAAAATTAAATTGCGCCACTATACGTGCAGGTATATAGTTAAGCTTATAAAGATGTAGCGCAGGCGTCCTCGCCAGCAATTGGCACAGAAAGCAGGGGAGGTCGCCGGCGCAACGAAAAAAGATTAATGCCACAAAATAAAAAAAATAAAAGATAATTTTTTATATTTTGATGTAATTTTATAAATAAAAAT
>JANMOP010000105.1:0-6391 GCA_031369365.1 Methylotenera sp. | reverse complement strand
AGTTTCTAGCCAAATTATTTTCTCAAATAAGCTGGCAGGTAAATTGGCTTGACAAGTTTCACGCTGAATTTGGCGTAAGTGGTCACTTACTTCTAAAATAAAATAGTGTTCTGGTAACTGCTTTAGCTGCTGCAATTCCAGCAACAAATCAGCCGCTAATTTACCTGTGCCAGCGCCTAGCTCTAATATGTTGCCTTGCGTAGCAGCCAATATCTGCGCGGCTTGCAGGCTAAGTGTTTTTGCAAATAATGGTGAAATTTCTGGCGCAGTCACAAAATCACCCGCCATGCCAAACTTTTGCGCCCCGCCGCTGTAATAACCAAGGCCTGGCGTATATAGCGCCATGTGCATAAAATCTGCAAAATCAATCCAACCACCAGCATTTTTAATTTTTTGTTGAATTAAATCGCTCAGTTGTTGGCTAAGTGCTTGGGCTTGTGGCGAGGGAACAGGTAGATTTGTATTAGGTAGATTTGTGTTAGATAGTAAAGCCATAAGCCATTATAATATTTTGAAACCAAAGTGAGTAACAATTGAATTCTGATTCTAAAGATTTAATAACTAAAGTAATTTTAATCACGGGCGGCGCAAAACGCGTGGGTGCGGCCATTTGTCGCGAGCTGCACGCCAGCGGTGCCAATTTGATGATTCACTATAATAAATCGCAAACTGAGGCGCGCGCACTGCAAGCCGAGCTTAATTTACAGCGCGCCAATAGTGTGGCAATTATTCAGGGTGATTTGCTCAATATGGCGGTATTGCCTAGCTTGGTGCATGAAACGGTGAATCAATTCGGCAGGCTAGACGTGCTAATTAATAACGCCTCGACTTATTACCCGACTGAAATTGGCGCGATTACCGAAGAAAATTGGCATGACTTGATGGGCAGCAATCTTAAAGCGCCGATGTTTTTAGCGCAAGCAGCGGCGGTAGAGCTGCGCAAAAACCACGGCTGCATTGTGAATATCACCGACATGCACATCGAACGCCCAAAGAAAAACTATGTGGTGTATAGCGTGGCAAAAGCAGGATTGGTCACGCTAACTAAATCACTAGCACATGAGCTTTCACCCGAAGTACGCGTAAATGCTGTCGCCCCAGGCCCCGTGCAATGGCCAGAAAATAACCCGCAATTCGACGAAGTGTATCGGCAGCGCGTTATCTCGCAAACCCTGCTAAAACGCGTGGGCGAAGCGGCGGATATTGCCAAAGCGGTTAAATTTTTAGTCGCCGATGCGCCGTTTATAACTGGGCATGTGCTGGCGGTGGATGGCGGGCGGAGCTTGAATTTGTAAAAAAATTATTTGCTATACAAATGTTGTTGAAAGCCCACGAACATTCTTCGTATTGCATGCGGGTTACCTAACACCAAAGTTGCATCGTGCACAGATTGATATTTAAGCTCTAACAAACCTTTAAGTTTTTCTTGGCTCAGCTCATCCACACCTTGTTTTATGTATTGCGCCAAAACAAAAGCTAAAAAGATTTCTTCTTTATCTTTATGTTTGTCTTTAAAAGATTGATGAATTTTAATTTGTGCAGCGCTTGCACGTTCGGTGCGCGTAAGCGGTGTGAGTGAATATGCCACATTGGCCAGCACATCAAAAATATCACTATTTTCAGCGTCAATCATCTTTTGCATTTCTGCAAGCTGCATTTTACCAAAACCCTTATCCGACAAGCCTTCCAGCAGTTTTTTGCGGGTCTCTGGGTTGCTCCAAATTTCTCGCAACTCATCTTCATTCTTAAAAAACTCTGGCACTACGCCAAACAGTACTTCCATAAACTGTGCGGATGACATTGGCCTGCCATCTGCGCTCCAGAACGTGGTCGCCATCATGTGCTGTATATTGCGCTCTTTGCCATCGCGCAGCTTTACTTTGATTTTTTTCTTGGTCTCGTATTCGGCCTCGTTTTGCTTCATCTCCCTTGGCTCAAGCGGCGTTTTTTCTGTATTGCCATTGCTTAAGTTTTCTACAAGTTCAATCGGTTCGCCATCCCACTCTGGGTCACTAAAATGGTGATGGGCTTTTACAAAATCAACAATCGTAAAGTAATCTTTGCCATCATATAACCGTGTGCCACGACCAATAATCTGCTTAAACTCAATCATGCTGTTCACAGGCCGCATCAGCACAATATTGCGCACATTGCGCGCATCTACGCCAGTAGAAAGCTTTTGCGAAGTGGTAAGAATAATTGGGATACTTTTTTCGTTATCCTGAAAATCGCGCAAAGATTGCTCACCGCGCTCGCCATCTGCGGCCGTTACGCGTACACAATAATTTGGGTCTTTACTCGTCTTAAGTTGGTTGATTAAATCACGCACGGCTAAGGCGTGATCTTGCGTGGCGCAAAATACCAGCGTTTTTTCACGCTGATCTATTTGCTGCATCATCAGCTTGACGCGATATTCCTCGCGCTGCTTTATTTCAATAATGCGGTTAAAATCTGCCTCAAGGTAGCGCTTACCTTCCTCAATATCGCCTTCCACCAAATAATCATCAGCGGTGTAAACATACTCATCTACAGTAGTCGCAATCTGCTTTACTTTGAATGGCGTTAAAAAGCCATCGTTAATACCTTCTTTAAGTGAGTAGCTATACACAGGCTCACCAAAGTAGGCGTAAGTATCCGCATTGTCTTTACGCTTGGGCGTTGCCGTTAAACCCAACTGTACGGCTGGCGCAAAATACTCCAAAATACCGCGCCAATTACTTTCATCATTAGCGCCACCACGGTGGCACTCATCGATAATAATTAAATCAAAAAAATCTGGGGGATATTCGCCGAAATTAAAGTTTTGTGCTGAAGGTGGTTCGACAAGCTCACCACGAACGGAAGAACTGACAGTTTCACTACGGACAGAAGTGTCGTGGCCAGAATTTAATTCAAGCCGTTCGACCTGAGCCTGTCGAAGGGTCATAAAAGTTTGAAAAATGGTAAAGAAAATACTGCCGTTTTTAGGCACACGGCCTTTTTTGCTAATTTCATCTGGCTTAATGCGCACTAACGCATCTTCTGCGAAAGCTGAGAAAGCGTTGTAAGCTTGATTCGCCAAAATATTGCGGTCAGCCAAAAACAACACTCTTGGCCTGCGGCTAGGTTCACGGCTTAAATTCCAGCGACTTTGAAATAACTTCCAAGCAATTTGAAAAGCAATAAAGGTTTTACCCGTGCCTGTCGCCAAGGTCAGCAATATACGCTGCTGTCCGCCTGCCAATGCCTCCAGCACATGGTTAATCGCATTTTCTTGATAATACCGCGCGCCTCTGTAGTTATAAAAAAGCCCCGCCCACATCCTCAAACGGCACGCTGTTAAACTTATCGCGCCATTGGTTTGCCTCGGCAAAAGTTTGGCTCCACAATTCATCTGGGCTGGGGAACCGCAACACATCTTGCTCATGCCCAGTTTGCATATCCACTGCATAAATCTGCTTGCCGTTAGTGGCATAAGTAAAGCGCGTTTCCAGCTTGGTTGCATAAGCTTTTGCCTGCGCCAAACCTTCGGTGTAATGCAATGCTGCACGTTTTGCCTCTATCACCGCTAATTTACGGTTTTGGTAAACCAACACATAATCGGCAATTTCTGGTTTAGTTTTTTGCCCTGCGCCCTGTAAACGCCCTTGTGTAATGTGGCACTCGCGCATCACGCGGCTGCCCTCTACCACGCCCCAGCCAGCGGCTGTAAGGACAGGGTCGATCAGTTCTGCGCGGGTTTCGGATTCATTCATGGTGATTTATAAGTAGTTGTTTGCATTAAAATAACCGAAAAGTGCTTAACTGACAAATCTAATCAGCCAAATGCGCTAATTCACGCAATTTAGCTTCAAGCAAAGGCAGGCGTGCTTGGCTTGCCGCATCGCCTGGCAAATACGCAGGTATTACAGATAAAAACTCATCATTTGCTAGTAAATCACTGAATTTTTCAGCAATATATTCTTGTAAAATTTTTGGCACCAATTTCATTTCGGCAATAATCGAAGGCCTGCCATCTATCACGGTAATAATATCTTCCATATCGTGGCTAAGTAACATATCACCTTTGCCGCGGTCTGCAAAAGCTTCAAACTTAGTGGCAATAAACACGGGTGCTGAGATCAATCGAATGCTTGTTTCATCATCCAATACAAAATGCTCCGCACTCTCAATAGCAAGCGGATACCAACGATTTGCAAAGCCCAATATCTTTTCATCGGTTGGCATCACATCAACCGCCACACCTTGGTAACTCCAGCGACAAATAGGTGCAGCAACATCCATTTTTTGCTTAAATCCTTTAGCGCGCAACTGCGCTTCTAATGCGTGGTAACCTTGTTGGCTAACAACATTTGCCACAATATCCACATCATCTGTTGGGCGAATCACCTGCGCGCGTGCAATCGTCACTAGCAAACCCGCTGCACAGCCGCCCACAAATACCACCTGTTCGCGCAAATTACCTAACGCTTTTGCAACCAGTAGCAATATGGCACGGTTCGGGTCACTCACCATCATCATTGCAAACGCTCATTTAATAGCTGTACAGCTAGCTCGCGCTCACGCGCCTGCCCCATACGCAAAGCATCAAACAACGCCAACAACTCATATAACAGGCGGTTTTGCTGTGCCACTAAAGGTAATTTCTCATATAAAGGCATTAACGCCATCCCCCTCACGTTGCCCTCAGGATGCGGCCAAACGGGTGGCATTTCTTGTGAGAATAATACTTTGTCGCTTAACGGAGGCACACCATAAGCAGTGGCAAAGCCAATAGTCACTTCACCACGCACGGCAGGGTAACAATAGCTTGCGCCATACATCACAAAATCTCGAATAGCTTGCATGACGGGCCGAAACACCTCGCCTGCATCTACCAGTAAACGCGCGGCAATCAAGCGTTGAACTGAAGCATGCACCTCAAACTGAGAAAGCATCATCAATTTTGCTAGCGCCGCATAAGTGTATTTTGGCTCTCTGCGTATGATTACTAACATAAACAACACTGCCAAATCTAAAGGCTTTAAGCCCCATTGGCGGTTACTTGCGCGCCGCATAGACGCAGATTGCTGACTAAAAGAAGAACCCATAAACACCTCGTATGCTATATGCATACAGCATATAATAATTATATAAACAAAGTCAATAGTTTCAATATATTGATAAATATGTAAAATAATGTTTATTTTCTTAGCCATTCCTTATTCAGGAATAAGGAATGAAGCAACTTATATGCTATATGCATACAGCATATAAGGTTTATTTTGGGCGACAGGTAAAGATTTTGCGATGTTTTTATACGCATCTTACGCCGTCACTGCGAGCGTAGCGCGGCAGTCCAGACATCCTCGATGGATTCTTTCGCGATGCTCAGAATGCCTGCACTTAAACTCGCATGGATATTGGTTTACAAGGCATAATTTTAGAGGTATTTGAAGCATGAAATAACCGCATTTATCTTACAATTTGCCTGCAAACACCTGCTGCAACAATTCAAGCAAGAGTTTGATTTTTAAGCCGCCTGTGCGGCGGCTTACGCGCATTACTTACGCCGCGAAATAAGCATTATCTTTACTACTTTTTTTATTAAACTGCAGCACTTCAAATAAGTTGGCACAACGGTTAATAATCGCATGTATCAGCAGATGGTAGGCAATCGTTAAACCTACAAATAGCTTGCTTGAAAAAATTAGCCCAATTAATTTTTCGAGATAAATCTCAAAAAATTAATTGGGCTTGGGGTTGGTGAAGGTTGTAGCTCCCTCTCTCACCCCAGATGGCTTATAATTTCGTATCTGTGGTGTAGCTTGGTTCGCCTGTTGTAGCTCCCTCTCTCACCCCAGATGGCTTATAATCGCTGGCGCGATGGTGTTGCCGCCTCGTAGGTTGTAGCTCCCTCTCTCACCCCAGATGGCTTATAATGAACAGACAATGCGGGAGGTAGTAAATGCTGTTGTAGCTCCCTCTCTCACCCCAGATTGCTTATAATAATAACCTAGTTTTTACCAGAGGTAGAACTGTTGTAGCTCCCTCTCTCACCCCAGATGGCTTATAATAATAACCTCGTATTTACCACAGCTGGAACCGTTGTAGCTCCCTCTCTCACCCCAGATGGCTTATAATGATTAATATAATTTAAAACTGCGTTATTGTGTTGTAGCTCCCTCTCTCACCCCAGATGGCTTATAATAAGTCATTGTGCGCGGCCTGTTATTAACTGGTTGTAGCTCCCTCTCTCACCCCAGATGGCTTATAATAGTTCCTTGCTGGGTGTAACATCGACAGCCGTTGTAGCTCCCTCTCTCACCCCAGATGGCTTATAATCCCGTTTCGGTTTAGCGTGATTACTTGACCGTTGTAGCTCCCTCTCTCACCCCAGATGGCTTATAATCCCGTTTCGGTTTAGCGTGAT
>JANMOP010000068.1:0-33183 GCA_031369365.1 Methylotenera sp. | reverse complement strand
GAGGGCGTCGCTCCTACATTGTTGTATATACCGCCTGCTTTTGCATCACACTTTTAAACAACTCAGATTCAATCCAGCCATTTAACCAAGCGCGTAATTTCGGGTAAGCTGCGCTTTCCCACCAGGCGTTATTCACCGCCGCAAACTGCCGTATAAATGGAAAAATTGCCATATCTGCCAAACTGGGCGTGTCTTCTAGCAAATAAGTATTTTGCTGCAATAAATTTTCTAACTTTTGTAAAAACATTTCGCCTTGCTCGCGATGCTGAGTTTGCGTTTTATTTGGATGACGTTCAGGATATTTATAAGCATCCAAAGCTTGCTTAAAACTGCTGTCATTCTCGAAAATAAGTGCACTGGAAGGCGCATGGATATTGGTCTGCAGGCTGTGCTGTTTTAATGCAAAAAGCATAATTTCCAAGCTTTCATCTATCACGCTTCCGTCTTGCAGCACCAACACTGGCACTGTGCCCTTGGGCGAAACTTGCAGCATGTGTGCGGGCTTATCGCGCAATGAAATCTCACGAACTTCAACTTCAATATTCGCAAGCTTTAAAGCCATACGCGCGCGCATGGCGTAAGGGCAGCGGCGGTAGGAGTAGAGAATATTCATCAATAATTTTCAGGCTCCCTCACCCTTTTAAGGGGAGGGCTGGGGGTATGATGGAGTAATGCTCACATTCTTCACCCCCATCCTAGCCTTCCCCCTTACATGGGGAAGGAATAGAATCCTAGAACTAGCCAAGTGTGTCGCAAATTTCATGTACTAACTTTGGCCCTTTATAAATCAGCCCGCTATACACCTGCACCAAGCTCGCACCTGCCGCAATTTTCTCAACCGCGTCCGCACCACTTAAAATACCGCCTACGCCAATAATCGGCAACGCGCCTTGCAGTTGTTTTGATAGCTGTTGAATGACTATTGTGGATTGATTTCGCACTGGCCCGCCCGATAAGCCGCCAGTTTCTGTAGCATTACTCATGCCTTTCACCACATCGCGGCTCAATGTGGTATTGGTAGCAATCACGCCGTCAATATTATGTTGCATGAGTAAATCGGCAATTTCAATCACTTGTTCATGCGTTAAATCGGGTGCAATTTTCAGTGTCATTGGCACATATTTGCCGTGCTTTTCTGCCAGCTTTGTTTGTGCTAACTTTAAGCTACCAAGCAAGCTAGACAAGGCTTCCTTCTCTTGCAAATCTCGCAGGTTTTTGGTGTTGGGCGATGAAATGTTCACGGTGATATAGCTTGAATATTGGTAAACTTTTTGCATACACAGCAAATAATCATCTACGGCTTTTTCGTTTGGCGTATTGAAGTTTTTGCCGATGTTAATGCCTAGCAAGCCCTTGTATTTAGACGCTTTCACATTCTCAACTAGATTGTCCACACCCAAATTGTTAAAACCAAAACGGTTGATAATACCTTCGGCTTCTTTTACGCGAAACAAACGTGGCTTCGCGTTGCCTGGCTGCGGGCGAGGCGTCACCGTGCCGACTTCTACAAACCCAAAACCCAATTTGGCCATGCCATCAATCACCGCGCCATTCTTGTCTAACCCCGCCGCTAAGCCAACTGGATTAGGAAAGCTCAAACCCATCACCTCGCGCGGCGTGCAAATAGGTGCTTGCGGATACAAATTTAAAGCGCCCGATTTTTCTGCGAATTTGAGCGTTTTAAGCGTCAAGTCATGCGTAAATTCCGCATCGAGTTGAAATAATAGAGGTTTTAAAAGTGAGTAAGTGTTCATAGTGAGATTTTACTGCAAAAACAATTTAGCCGCAGATAAACGCAAATTCACGCTGATAAATTCAACACATTTTAATTAAAAACACGCATTTTTATTGCAAAATTAGATGCCCTGCAAGCCTCATGGATATTGGTCTGCAGGGCAGGCATTTTTAGCCCCTCGCCCGCTTGCGGGAGAGGGTACCGAAGGTGGGTGAGGGGCAATGTCTGAACTTAGAAAATATCTGTAAAGTCACTGAATTCCGTGTCAAACATGGAATGATGCCCCTCTCCCCAACCCCTCTCCCGCAAGCAGGCGAGGGGCTTATGCACATAGCGGGTGTTGACTTTGCTTTTGACTTTAACTCCCCTGCTGCCGCGCCTATGATGATTTAAAAAAGTTGGGGGATTTTAGCGAGGACTGTTTGAGTTCCGCGACAAGCCACGGTTTGTGTGGCTTGTTAGGGCGAGTTCCGCAGCGCCCAACTTTTTGAAGCAGCGTAGGGAAGCCGAAGGCCGTGGTGGGGGGTGTCTTTTTGTTTGGTTACTTTCTTTTGGACAAGCAAAAGAAAGTGACTCGCCTAGTGGCGAAAACTAATATTTATAGATTGCGCCAAAAACTCTTAAACTCTACACGTTTTTTAACTACGCGCTCTTCAAAATAAATATGTAAAAGTTCATCTTCACCCAAAGACGCAGAAAGTTTAGAGAGTTCAGAGCATCTTTCATTGTTGCCTAAAAGCTTTTTCTTGGCTATGTCCGCTATTATAAATTCCTTGCACTGTTCACAATAGAAATGTTGTCGTTTTTTGGCATCACCTTCTACATATTCATATTCAGCAGCAATGCTGCAAAGTGGGCAAGTTCCTTGATGTACGTCTGTCATGATATGTTCTCCTAAAATTATAAACTTAAAAAGTTAATTAATAACTTCAGGACAACGGTAACACTGCAACTTGCATTCAATGCAAGAAAAATTTAAATTTACAACAACACCTTCTCAATCCCGCCATTATTCACTCGCTCCACATATTCCTGCATCCAATTTTCACCTAGAATATGCTTCGCCATTTCCACCACAATATAATCCGCTGTAATGCCAGTATCGTCGCCATAGCGCGCCAGACCTTGCAGGCAGCTTGGGCAGCTGGTGAGTATTTTCACTTTTTCTTCAGGCGCACCAACCGTTAAGCCCATTTTTGCCATGCCTTTTTCTAGTTCTTCTTGCTTGCGGAATTTTACTTGCGTGGCAATATCAGGTCGCGCCGCAGCAAACGTACCGCTCTCACCGCAGCAACGGTCATTTAGCGCGACTTCTGTGCCCATGAGCTTATTGGTCACTTCTAGCGGCTTATACGTCTTCATCGGGCTGTGGCAGGGGTCGTGGTACATGTAGCGCGTGCCAGTGACGGTTTTTAGACGCATGTCTTTTTCCATCAAGTACTCATGAATATCCAGCAACCTGCAACCTGGGAAGATTTTTTCAAATTCATATTTTTGCAGTTGATCCATGCAAGTGCCGCACGACACAATCACTGTTTTAATATCCAGATAATTGAGCGTATTGGCCACACGGTGAAACAGCACGCGGTTATCGGTGGTGATTTCTAAGCCTTTATCGTGATTGCCACTTGAGGTTTGCGGGTAGCCACAGCACAAGTAACCTGGCGGCAGCACGGTGATTGCGCCCACTTCGTACAGCATGGCTTGCGTAGCTAAACCTACGTTTGAAAACAAACGTTCTGACCCACAGCCTGGAAAATAGAACACGGCTTCTGAGTCTTCTGTGACCTTTTTCGGGTTACGGATAACGGGAATCATGTGGTCATCCTCAATACCCAACATGGCGCGGCTGGTTTTAGATTGCAATTTTTTCGGCATTGGCCTATTAATAAAGTGAATCACCTGCGCTTTAATCTCTGGCTTGCCGACTGTGGCTGGTGGACGGATTTTATCTTTTAGCAGGCCTAACTTTTTCGCCAATAGGTGCGCAAAATTTTGCGCTTTGTAGCCAAATTGAATCATGCCAGCGCGTAATAATTTAACCGTAGCAGGGTCTTTGGCGTTTAAAAATAACATGCCTGCCGCCGTGCCTAGGTTAAATTTCTTTTTGCCTTGCTCGCGTAAAAAGTTACGCATTTTGATAGAAACATCGCCAAAATCAATATCTACTGGGCAAGGGTTTAAGCATTTATGGCACACCGTACAGTGATCGGCCACGTCGTTAAACTCATCAAAATGTTTCAGCGAAATGCCGCGTCTTGTTTGCTCTTCGTACAAAAACGCTTCAATTAACAAGGACGTGCCTAAAATTTTATTGCGCGGTGAATACAGCAAATTGGCACGCGGCACGTGCGTTGTGCACACGGGCTTGCATTTTCCGCAACGTAAACAGTCACTTATATCATCAGCAATTTCGCCAATCGCCGATTGCTCCATAATGATGGATTCTTGCTCCAGCAAGCCAAAACTCGGCGTATAGGCGTTCTCCAGCCCAGATCCTGCTAATAATTTACCTTTGTTAAAGTGACCGTTGGGGTCCACCTTGTTTTTGTAAGCGGTAAAATTATCAATGGTGGATTGATCCAAAAATTCCATTTTGGTAATGCCGATGCCATGCTCGCCAGAAATCACACCGTCCAAGCCTTTTGCTAGCGCCATCACACGCGCCACGGCGGTGTGCGCGTCTTGCATCATGGTGTAATTGTCAGAATTTACTGGAATATTGGTATGCACGTTGCCATCACCCGCATGCATGTGCAAGGCAATAAACACGCGGCTTTTCAGCACTTTTTTGTGAATTGCGTCTAGCTCATTGAGTATTTTTTGATACTCGCGCCCAGCAAAAATTTCTGCCATTGGGCGTTTTAATTCGCGCTTCCATGAGATGCGTAAATCGTAACTTTGCACGGCGCGGAACACATTTTCGTAATTTTGATGTGGCTTACCAAGCTCGCCCAAAGCTGAAACTGGCGCATCGAGGCTATTTAAAATCAAGCTCCAACGCGCGCGCAAATCGTTAATTAATTGCAATGAAATCGCTTGTTTGCTTTTTACCATCGCCGCGTCTGCATTGCCGTCTTCATCGGCTTGCAGCGGCAGCTCACCCTGCATAAACGCCTCAATCGCGTTTAATAATTTAAGCTTGTTATCAATCGAAAGCTCAATATTAATACGCTCGATACCGTCAGAATAATCGCCTAATCTTGGCAAAGGGATCACCACGTCTTCGTTGATTTTAAAGGCGTTGGTATGTTTGGCAATCGCCGCTGTACGCGCACGATCTAGCCAGAATTTTTTACGTGCCTCAGCCGAAACCGCCACAAAACCTTCGCCATCACGCGCGTTACACAAGCGCACAATGTGCGAGGCGGCTTCGCCCACCGCGTCTTCGTCATCAGACGCAATATCGGCAATCAACACCATTTTCGGGCGTTGCTGGCGCGCGGCTTTAGTGGCGTAACCAACTGCTTTAATATAGCGCTCGTCCATATGTTCCAAGCCCGCCATCAGCACCAGCGGGTCTTTGCGCGCGGTCGCATCTAAATAATCTTTAATCTCGACAATAGCAGGCACAGCGTGTGACACGTTGCCAAAAAACTCTAGCGCAATGGTACGCACATGCTTGGGCATACGATGTAAAATGAAGGTGGCGCTGGTTATCAGGCCATCGCAACCTTCTTTTTGAATGCCTGGCAGACCGCTTAAAAACTTATCCGTAACGTCTTTACCCAAACCGACTTTTCGGAAGCTTGGCCCAGCGATTTCTAAGATTTCTGGCTCGCCCAATTGCGTTTTCATGTCGATGTCATAGCGTGTGACTTTAAAGCGCGCCATGGCGATGTCGTGAATTTTGCCTAGGTTGTGATCTAAACGCTCGACTTCTAACCATTGCGCGTCGGGCGTCACCATGCGCCATGAGGCGAGGTTATCCAGCGCGGTGCCCCACAGCACGGCTTTTTTACCGCCAGCGTTCATCGCCACGTTGCCGCCAATACAGCTCGCATCAGCCGATGTCGGGTCGCAAGCAAACTCTAAGCCTGCATCGGTTGCGGCTTCCATCGCGCGGCGCGTTACCACACCTGCGCCGCACTCAATGGTGGCGACTTGGCGCGAAACACCAGGCAGTGTGCGCATCTGCACGCCAGTGTGTTGGTCTAGTTTTTCTGTATTAATCACCACCGACATTGGCGTGAGTGGAATTGCGCCGCCCGTATAACCCGTGCCACCTCCGCGTGGAATTACGGTGAGACCTAGTTCGATACTGGCTCTCACCAATGCAGCGATTTCAATTTCCGTATCGGGGTTAAGCACCACAAATGGGTACTCAACGCGCCAGTCAGTGGCGTCAGTCACGTGTGAAACGCGCGCCAAGCCATCAAACTGCACGTTATCTTTGCGTGTGATTTTTGTGTATTTAGCTAAAGCTTTTTTGCGTAAATCGTAGGTTTGACGAAAATCTTCAGCAAATTTTTCTACAGCAATTTTGGCAGCTGAAACTAATATATCCACTTTGGCGTTATTACTTCCGCGTTCGTCAATGGCATCAATACGGTGGTGAAGCGCATCAATTAAAGCTTTGCGACGTTTAGGGTTATCCAGC
This sequence comes from Methylotenera sp., assembly GCA_031369365.1. Taxonomy (GTDB): domain Bacteria; phylum Pseudomonadota; class Gammaproteobacteria; order Burkholderiales; family Methylophilaceae; genus Methylotenera_A. Next base: position 26,848 of record JANMOP010000068.1, on the reverse strand, counting down.
AAATCATCTTGCAAATACGGATTGCGTGAAACTACCCACAAATCGCCCAGCACTTCAAACAGCATGCGCGCACTGCGGCCTGTTTTGCGCTCGCCACGCAGATCGTTCAAAATATCCCAACATGCTTCACCCAAAAACCGAATCACAATTTCACGGTCTGAAAACGAAGTGTAGTTATAGGGAATTTCGCGTAAGCGAGTGGCTGAAGCTGGTTCAGCTTGAAGAATATTTGCGGGTAAAGGCGCGTTCATTGAGTGTTTTTTAATGCTCTGCAAAAGTTAGAAATGAATTATATCATGCAGTTGACAAGCAAATAACTACAAGCGTTCTATGGTTATTAAGTGTTTATTCGCTTTTACTGCGCACTTTTTTGGGTTAAAACACGTTAAAATTAGATCATGTTTAAGTTAAAGAAAATAATTATTCCGCTGGGTATTTTGGCTTTATTGGCTTTTTTAGGTTTTAATTTAACAAAAAATCGGCTAGCTCCAAATGTCACCTTCACCACCATTACAGGTCAAAAAATCAATATGGCCGATCTGCGCGGCAAAGTAGTGTTGGTGAATTTTTGGGCGACTGATTGTAGTGTTTGCGTAAAAGAGATGCCCGATTTAGTCAACACCTACAATGCTTACAAAGCTAAAGGTTTTGAAGTGATTGCAGTGGCCATGCCTTACGATCCACCCGCGCAAGTGCTTAATTACGTTACACAAAAATTGCTGCCCTTCCCCGTGATGCATGAAGGTTTTGGCGAAATGATCATGAAATTTGGCGGTGTACCTGCAACGCCCACTGCTTACATTTTTGATAAAGAAGGCAAGCAATTGCAACACACCACTGGCAGGCTAGACTTTGCTAAACTGAATCAATTATTGGATAAGGAGTTAATTTAATGCTGTGGGTAAAAGCCTTGCACATTATTTTTGTCACCAGTTGGTTTGCGGGCTTATTTTATTTACCCAGATTATTTGTGAATCATGCCATGGTTTTAGATTCCGCAATCAACAACACTGCCACGCTGGAACGGCTAGAACTCATGGAACGTAAGTTGTATCGATTTATGCTGCCATTAGCTGTGCTTGCATTAGGCTTTGGGCTTTGGTTATGGCTGGGTTACGGCATTACTGGGGCATGGCTACACGCCAAGCTGGTATTGGTTATTGGCTTGGTTGTGTATCATTTTTATTGCGGTAAACTGATGCGCGATTTTAAAACGGGCAACAATACGCATCACCATGTGTGGTATCGCTGGTTTAATGAGGTTCCTGTGTTAGTATTATTTGCGGTAGTGATATTGGTAGTAGTAAAACCCTTTTAAAGCAAAACCATTCTAAATGGATATTTTAAACTCACAGATTCTAAACTCAGAGTGGCTGATTAAAATGCTTGAGAAATCAAGCCCAACGCCGCATGGACGCTTGCTTAGCTTGTTTGATATTTTAGAAGACTGGCTAGAAGCGCCAAGTATTCGTGAACACTTAAATGGGCAGTTTTCTAAGCCAAAAACTGCAAAACTATTACAAGATTATTTAAGTGCGGAAGCCGCGAAAGCAGGCGCGGCCATGCCAGAAATGTTGGCAAATCAGCTCTACTTTATGGCAATTTCTGCTATTCAAGCACGCCTACAGCCCAATATCCATGCGGGTGCAGGGCATGCTTTTAATCATGCCAAAAGCGCCGCTAGCGCTTTAATATTAGCGCAGACTAGCAAAGAATTTTATATTGCAAAATCTTCTGTCTATGCCATGGCGGCTAGTTTTTTAGGGATATTAGTGATTGTAGGATTGATGCTTAATTTAAAGCAAACACAACAAAATGAGCAGATTGCTGAGTTAAAATCAGTAAATAAGTCTATTTTAAGTGCATCAATAACCCCAACTTCAACCACTTCTGAAATGACCGCCAGCCCAGATCAAACTGTGGCGATAATGGCGCAACTTGAGCTGATGCGTCACGGTAATTGCCAACTGATTGAGGCTATTCAACTACCAGACAGCCAAAAAGGCATCTATTTAAACATGGTCGTGAACGGACAAGTTTCGACCGACCCGCACGAACAAAAAATTGCCATGGAGTTGATTAAAAAAACCCGTTGTAGCTACACCCCCATGCTAATGGCCAATTCTAAGAGTTAATGAATAACTATTATGTGTAAACTATACAGTCTAGTATAATTATTTTATGTCTATACTGCGCGAAAAAATATTAATCACCGCAACTAATCTGTTTCAAACACAGGGCATTAACTCGACTGGCGTGGATAATATTGTAGCCGTGGCTGGCACTACCAAAATGACGCTATACAAGTATTTTCGCACCAAGGAAGCATTAATTTTAGAAGTATTAGTCAAAAATCAGCAAGATTTTCAAACTTGGTTAGATGAAAAGTTAAGTTCAAGCAGCAAAAAACCTTCTGAAAAAATTCAGCAACTTTTTGATTATATTGAAGAATGGGTCAACTCCCCAGACTTTATTGGAGTGGGTTTTATTAAGGCTTCGGCCGAGTTTCCAAATGAAGAAAATCCCATTCATCAGCTTTCATCGCAACAATCTCGTGAGTTTAGGCAATATATCTGCAAACTCGCTAGCGAGGCAAGCATTAAAGACGCTGACGGTTTGGCTCTGCAACTTTCAATGCTATTTGAAGGCGCGGTGCAGGCAGAGCAGATGCAACGCGGCTCTGGTGCTGTAAAATATGCTAAAAAAGCCGCCAAAATTTTAATCGATGGTGCGATTAAAGCTTAGTATTTGCAAAGCTTTACTTGCTTTAAACTCAACAGCTACAAGATAATAGCGTTTTAATTTAGAACGTTATTGTTATGCATACACTCATCTGCGGCTCGCTCGCTTACGACACCATCATGGTGTTTCAAGATAAATTCAAAAACCATATTTTGCCTGATAAAATTCATGCCCTTAGCGTGGCGTTTTACGTGCCAGAAATGCGCCGTGAATTTGGCGGCACTGCTGGCAATATTGCCTATAATTTACAACTTCTTGAGGGCAAGCCGCTCATGATGGCGACTGTGGGTGCTGATTTTGCGCCGTATGCTAAATGGTTAAACGAAAACCAATTGAATACTAATCATGTGAAAGAAATAGCCAACACTTTCACTGCGCAAGCCTTTATTACCACCGATATTGAAGACAATCAAATTACCGCTTTCCACCCAGGCGCGATGGTGGAATCGCACCAAAATAGTGTGAATGATGCCAAAGATGTGACGCTGGCAGTGATTGCGCCCGATGGCCGCGATGGTATGTTTCAACATGCACGTGAATGTTTTGAAGCAGGTATTCCATTTCTGTTTGATCCTGGTCAAGGTTTGCCAATGTTTAATGGTGAGGAATTACTGAGCTTTATTGAAATGGCGACTTACTTGGCGGTGAATGATTACGAGGCGCAAATATTGCAGGATAAAACTGGATTGACGCTTGAGCAGCTTGCTAGCAAAGTAAGTGCACTAATTGTTACTTTAGGTGGTCAAGGTTCACACATTTACGCAGATGGTCAACGCTATGAAGTGCCATGCGTTAAGGCAGACAAGATTGTAGACCCCACGGGTTGTGGTGACGCTTACCGTGCGGGTCTGCTTTATGGCATTGCGAACGGTTGGGATTGGCCGACTTGTGGCAGGTTGGCTTCTACCATGGGTGCGATTAAAATCGCTAGCCGTGGCGGACAAAACCACAAACCGACCCGTGCCGAAATTGAAAACGTTTATAGCCATGCACTTGTCCAAGAGGTGTCGGCAGTAGAAAAGCTGGCTTGAAATGATTAGCCTCAATTAAGGAGCAAGCAATGAAACTTTTAAATCTATTCTTGGTAGCATTAACATCAGTGTTTTTGGCAGCTTGCGCCAGCTCTAACTCTGGTAGCGTATATAGCCGCGATGACGCACGTAGAGTGCAAACCATTAAAACGGGTGTGGTTGAAAGCGTACGTGCAGTTAAATTAGAGGGCACTAAATCCCCTATTGGTACAGTTGCAGGCGGCGCTATAGGCGGCATTGCAGGCAGCTCCATTGGCGGCGGTCGTGGCAGCGCTATAGCGGCTGTGATTGGTGCAGTGGCTGGTGGCTTGGCGGGCTCTGCCATTGAAGAAGGCGTTACTCGTAAAGATGCACTGGAGATTACCGTAAAACTGGATGGTGGCTCTATGATTGCGATTGTGCAAGAAGCTGATGAGCAATTTCGCCCAGGTGATAAAGTGCGTATTGTGGAAAATGCAGATACTTCGCGCGTCACCCATTAGTCGCGTAACATATTAAAAGCATAGTTGTTTGTCATTAATTAGTCATCAAATTTTCATGATTTATTCACATTAGTTGCATAACATCTCTCAAACTCACAGGAGAGATGTTATGTTTAATAAACAATCAACAAATTCACAGTTTTCTAGGCCAGCAATCTCTAGTTCAGCATTTCTAGCCCCGCAATTTAATCTACCGACTAATCAGCATCAAACAGGTCTTAGCGTTAGTCTTGCGCGCAACCCTGCAGAAGTGGCCGAAGCACAAAGCCTGCGCTACAAAGTATTTGCAGAAGAAATGGGCGCACAGCTCACTGGTACTGGAGGCTTGGATGTTGATGGATTTGATGCCTATTGCGAGCACTTGTTGATTCGTGATAGTGCTACCAACCAAGTTGTAGGTACCTATCGTATATTAAATCCAAATAGAGCATCAGAAGCTGGTGGTTATTATTCTGCAGGCGAATTCGATTTAAGTCGCCTAGCGCACTTATTTAACAATATGGTTGAAGTGGGTCGCGCCTGTGTGCATCAAAACTACCGCAATGGTGGCACCATCGCTATGCTATGGTCTGGCTTAGCCAATTACATGCAGATGCATAATTATGAATACATGATTGGCTGCGCTAGCGTACCTATTCACGATGGTGGCCACATGGCTGCCAGTTTGTACCATAAATTAAAAGATGATTATTTATCGCCAGCCGAATACCGCGTGTTTCCTCACAACCCGCTACCCATTCATGCTTTAAAAAAGGATTTGCAAGTAGTTTGCCCGCCATTAATAAAGGGCTATATGCGGCTTGGCGCGTATATTTGCGGCGAGCCCGCGTGGGACGCCGCTTTCAATACGGCTGATATGCTGGTAATGTTACCCTTATCTAAAATCCACAGTCGATATGCGTCGCATTTCTTAAAATAATTTGCCTGAAATAAAAACACTCACTCGTAGCTATCGAATTTCGCGCATAGTAATTCACACCATTATTGGCCTAGCAATTGCAGCCATTGTGCTGCCTATGCTTAATAAACCGCACAAACTTGCTATTATTAAATGGTGGTGTGGCGGCTTATTGCGCGCTTTTCACATTAAAGTAAGCACATTTGGCACATTACCACCCGCCAACACGCTAGGCGTGATGTTTGTAGCCAATCATGTTTCCTGGTCTGATATCCATGCACTTAATAGCTTAATTCCATTACGTTTTATTGCAAAATCAGATATTAAAAGCTGGCCTATATTTGGTTATTTAGTCACTCAAGCTAATACTTTATTTATTGATAGGAACAAACGGCAAGAGGCTGGCCGCATCGTACAAATAACCGCTGATAGCCTGATAGCTGGTGATAATTTATGTTTTTTTCCTGAGGGCACTACTTCGGATGGATCTGGTTCGGATGGGTCTGGCACAGATGGCAGGCAGGTTTTGCCTTTTAAAAGCAGCGTGCTGCAAGCTGCCATTGATGCTAATACACAAATTTGGCCTGTAGCCCTACAATATGTCAACGCGGACGGCAGTATTAATATAGAAATGGCGTATGCAGGCGACACGAGCTTGATAGACTCGATGAGCCAAATCATTAATCAGAAAAATGCGCGGGTAGAGCTGCATTTTTTAGCCCCAATACAAGCGGCTGACTACGATAGGCGCGACTTAACAGCGGCTGCTTATCAAGCAATTTCTGCTAAGTTGGCCTCAATACGCGGTCGTTAGCATCGCCGTTACTAGCATCGCGGTCTCAAACATCGCAATCTCTAACATCATGGTTCACTTGTGTAAACTTTTGCGTTTCTAAGCACATCGCGGTTAGTTGCCCGCCCCATAAACAGCCAGTATCTAAGGCATAAATATTATCTCTGTGCCTTAAACCCAGCGCAGACCAATGCCCGCAAATGATTTTAGCAGCTTGCGATTGCCTGAGAGGCACATCAAACCAAGGCCTATAGCCATTGGGAATATCTTGCAATTCGCCTTTAAACGCGAATTCCATTTCGCCTTGCTCAGTACAAATTCTCATACGTGTCATGGCGTTGGTAATCACACGCAGCCTGTCGAAACCCGTTAAATCAGCTTGCCATTGCTTGGGTAAATTGCCATACATATTTGCAAAAAATTCTCTATAGTTATTGGCCTGCAAAGCCATTTCCACCTCGCGCGAATAAATAAGCGCAGCTTCAATCGTCCATTGCGGCAATAGCCCCGCGTGCACCATCGCATAACCATCTGCTTGTATCATTAAGGGTTGATGACGCAACCATTCCAACAGAGCATCGCTGTCAGGCGCATCCAATAAGGCTTGCAGCGTATCGCTTTTGTTGGCTTTTTTAAATCCATATGCCACTGCCAGCGCGTGTAAATCGTGGTTGCCAAGCACAATTTTAATGGAATTTTGATGTTGGTAGCTCCAACGCAATACTTCAAGCGAGCCGCTACCGCGATTGATTAAATCGCCCACAAGCCATAATTTATCTAGCTTTGGGTTAAATTTTAAACTTGCTAACAGCGCAGTAAATGCGTGATAACAGCCTTGAATATCGCCTATTGCGTAAGTTGCCATAATAGTTAGATTATACTGATATGAATAAAAAAGCCGCTTAATTTATTTAAGCGGCATTTAAGATTACAACTAAATGGCTTTACTACTAGCTCGCAGGCGCAGCTTCAGCTGGTTTTGGCACTTCAAAACTTGCGCCAGATTGGTTTGCCATATCCACCACGGCCGCCGCGACTTCAGCATCGGTTAAAGCTGGGTTACCGCCTTTAGCTGGCATAGTACGAACGCCGTTAATTGCATGTTTTACAAGCGTTTCGTAGCCTTGTGCAATACGTGGCTGCCATTGAGCCTTATCGCCAATTTTTGGCGCATTCATTAAGCCCGCAGCGTGACACATCGCACACCCACTTTTCACCACTTCTGCACCAGTTTTTACCACCTGTACGTCACTTGCTGCGGCTACTTCAACTTCGGCAACTGGTTTAATGTTCTCTGCTACATTCGCCACCACTGGCGCAGCAACCTCGCCAGCAGGTTTGGCTACTAACATCCCAATCACTACAACGCACACTAAAATAAGGCCAAATATAATCACCATTGGCTGTAAAGTACTCGAGCTAGAATGCCCATCATCTAAATTACTCATTGTTTTTCCCTCTAGTTAAAAAAATAAAAAAATTTCAAGCACACTCGCTTTGCTATAATGCGCCATCACACAAGTAAGTATTTAAGCGCCCGTAGCTCAGCTGGATAGAGTATCGGTTTCCGAAGCCGAGGGTCGCGCGTTCGAATCGCGCCGGGCGCACCATGTTATTGTTGCTACAGCCTAAATAACCAATAATGATCGACCAACAAAGCGGCAAACAGTAGCGTTAAATATAAAATAGAAAATTTAAACATACTGCGCGCTAAGTCATCAGAATACTTGCGGTATAAACCAATCGCGTAGGCAATAAAAACACCATCTAGCAACAGCGCAGATACCAAATATATAAAGCCGCTCATGCGCATGGCAAATGGCATTAAGGTTACAGCCACTAAAATAATGGTGTAGAGCAGAATTTGCAAGCGCGTGAATTCCTCGCCATGCGTCACAGGCAACATAGGTAAACCAGATTTAGCATATTCTTCACGACGATACAGCGCCAGCGCCCAAAAATGCGGTGGCGTCCAAGCAAAAATAATCAGCACTAAAATCCACGCTTCTGCAGACACAGTACCTGTTACCGCAGCCCAGCCTAGTGCGGGCGGCATGGCACCAGATAAGCCACCAATCACAATATTTAGTGGCGTAGCAGGTTTTAAAAATACTGTGTAAATAACCGCATAGCCCACAAAAGTGGCGAGTGTAAGCCACATGGTGAGTGGGTTGACTAAGAAATATAAAATGGACAAACCAATGCTCGCCATAATAGTGGCAAATATGAAAGTTTGATTTGAAGTCAGCTGACCTGTAGGTAGAGGGCGACCACGTGTGCGCGCCATTTTAGCGTCTATTTTCTGTTCTACTAAGCAGTTAAAGGCAGCCGCTGCGCCAGAAGCCATGCCAATGCCAATAGTGGCAGCTAAAAATATATTTAGCGGCACCATGTATGGCGTAGCCAAAAACATACCAATCATCGCCGTAAACACGATTAATAGCGTCACGCGCGGCTTGCATAATGCGAGGAAGTTTTGAAAACTTGATCTTGCATTTTGTAAATTTAAATCAGAAACAGCACTCATTTAACTTCTCGATTAAAAAATTAATTCTAGCCTTACTGGTTATTTAACTACTTAATTCAACGGCTTATGCCAGTTATTTTGGAGTTAAGTACAACCACACTTATTAACAATAAAGCTGCGCCCATATTATGCCCTACTGCCAGCGGTAGGGGAAGATGTAACAGCAAATTCGCTACGCCTAAACCAATTTGCACAACTAATAAACCGAGCATGATTAGCGTTGTTGTTCTTAATTGCTGATATTTTAATAAGTGCCATCCAAGCAAAGCCAAATAAATAAAAGTAATGAGCGCGCCCACGCGGTGGGTCCATTGTATTGCGGTATATGCGGCTAGAGGCAATGCCTTGCCATCTGCACCTTGTCCCAGCTCACGCAGCCAACTAAAGGCGTTGCTGAAATCCATCTCTGGAATCCACGCGCCATGGCAAGTAGGGAAATCGGTACAGGCCAGCGCAGCGTAGTTGGTACTGGTCCAGCCACCTAAGAAAATCTGTGCAAATAATATAACTAGCGCGCCACGCACCCAAAAACGTAGCGTGTCTGATTGTATATATCTACTCGAAATCAATCCCAAATGGCGATGCGTTATCCACGCTAACAGTGCCAGCGTGCTCATGCCGCCCATCAAGTGGGCTGTCACAACCGCTGGCTTTAATAACAAGGTAACCGTCCACATGCCAAGCGCTGCTTGAAATACGATTAAAACAAGCAGAAAACTTGGTAACCATGGCGAAACTTTTATCTCTTTACGTGCGCGCCAGCCTAGCACAAAAATCGCTAGTACCAGTAAACCTAGTGCGCCTGCTAGATAGCGATGAATCATTTCTTTCCAAGCTTTGCCGTGCTCTACTGGGGAATCGGGGTAAGCAGTTTGTGCATGTGCTAATGCGCTCTCACTTTGCGGCACTGTCAGCGTGCCGTAGCAGCCTGGCCAATCTGGGCAGCCTAATCCCGCATCGGACAAGCGCACATACGCACCTAACACCACCACGCAAAGTGCCAGCAAGGTGGCTACCAACGTTAATCTACTAAACTTACTCATACTTATTTTTTCCTATCCTGCCCATGAGTTTTTGAGTAGGCGCGTTAAATCGCTACGCAAGCCTTTGGGATCCATTTTTTCTGAGTAACTCATCATCAAGTTACCTAATGGATCAACCAAAAAAACCTGAGCACCTGCTACATTAAACTCAGCTGCAAACTTAACTGTGTCAGCATCTGCCCCCGCCAAAACAATCAAGTCTGGGTATTTTTTTTGTAATTCGTTCATAGTTTCGCCTTGAACATCATTGGGCATTAGCAGTACACGCTGCACACGCTTATTCTCTTTATTTAACGAAGTATGTACTTGCTTGAGTAATTGCACTTTCGCTTGGCATGGTGCAGCACAATTGGTGGAATCCACCATGACGACACTCCATTTTTTAAGCCATTGCTGTGATTTAAAGCTTTCTCCTTGTAAATCTTTTAGCACAGGTAACTGTAAGCTTTTTGGTGGCTGAATCAAATCACCATAGCTTTTACCGCTTGGTTTTAAGTCAAGTAAGTGCAGCAAAGCCGCCACTGTAAATGGCAGTAAAAAAACAACGGCAAGAATTAGCAGTACTTTTCTACCGCTAAGTTTTGCATTTTGTGAGTTTTGGGTGTTGTATAGATTAATACCGCTTGGTTTTGACATAATTTTAACGCTCTACTTTCATCATTTACTAATAGCTTAATTTACTTGGGCTTAACTTAATTTACTTGGGCTTAAATTGCTTTTGCTTAACATTCAACACAATATATATCACCAATAAGGTCAGCGCGAAGCCAAACCACTGGTAAGCGTAGCCTAAATGCATGTTCACGCGTTCGCCAGGTGTTGGCCAGTTTCTAACGAAACCGCCTGAGTCACTTTTCGCATCAAGCCGCACCACGAAAGGCTGCACTGCAAATGGCACAGATTTGATATAGCGCTGCATGTCTAAATGTTGCCAAACCTGATTTTGCAAAATTGGTTGCCATTTTCCATTTTTTTCTGGCGGCGCTTCTAAGGTAAAAAACTTTTTTGCTGGCAGCCCAATATCACCTTCTATTTCCTGCTTGCCCTGGGGGGCAATAACCACGGGGGGCTTTCTATCTAAACTGCCTTTAATCCAACCCCTATTTACCAGCACGTAAGCCTTGCTGCCCTCTACTTGCATAGGCGTAAACACATGATAGCCCGCTACGGTGTTTTCTACCTGATTATCCAACAGTACCTGAAAGCGCGGCTGGTATATGCCAGTAAACTTAACCCGCCTATAACGCAAATTTTCCAAATCCAATATTTTACCAGCTATCAGATTGTCTGCTATTAGATTGTCTGTAAGCGCTACAGGCAGCTCAGTTAAGCGCGCGTTAAGCTGTGTTTGTAGTGATTGCTTTAGCTCAGCCTTGTTGTATTGCCATAGCCCAGCCTTAATGCACAGCGCCATCGTGGCTACAGTAGCCAGCGTCATCCATATATTGGGGCGAAACGTGTATTTCACTTAAGATTCTCAGCCGCGCTTTAACTTACGCGCAAGTTATAAAATTGCTATATATTAGGTTTAGTCGCATAATTGATTACAAACTCAAGTAGAGCATCTTATGTTATTAAAAATCCTCATTATTATCATGCTGCTTTTTATCTTTGGCAGCTTGTTTACTGCGCTTTATCATTTGATGAAAGGCAATCAAAGTGAAAGCGTGGTAAAAGCTCTCACATGGCGTATCTCTATTTCATTGGTGCTTTTTTTGTTGCTTATGATTGGCTTTTACACTGGCGTTATTGGTAATCCAAACCCACACCCGTAGGTTGATAGCGGTTTAATTTAAAGCAGATTGCGCCTTTTTAGCTAACGCCGCTTGCGATAAGCCCGCGTTACCATTATAAAAAGCATAATTTAGCGTGACGGTATTCACATCTGCTGGCAAATCAGGTTTCACATAAAACATCACTGGCATTACTTTGTTTTCGCCTGCTTTTAAAGTCTGCTGCTTAAAGCAAAAACACTCAATTTTTTTAAAGTACAAAGTAGCCAATTCTGGCGTAATACTAGGCACTGCCACGCCTAACTGACTATCGACAGCATTGTTTTTAGCGGTATAGCTAGTTAAAGTAATTTCACCAGGATGCACACGCATACTGGTTTGTTTCGGCTGAAAAGTCCAACCCAAGCCTGGCATTGTATTGCCTGTAAAAATAACGGTAACCCAACGGCTTTTATCAATTTTCATGTTCTTATCTGATGCCGTCATCGTGTTATCTGCCCTACCATTTAACCCAAATTTTTTACACATCACATCGTAAAGAGGTGCGATAGCAAACGCAAACAATAGGCCAGCAAACACTATCAGGCTCAGCTTCAAAGCTAGGCGCTTGTTTAATATAGTCAGTATTGCTTTTTTTTCACTTGGTAACATTTAATGCGCTCGTTTACTTAATTAAAATAAATTGCCACAACATATAATACGATAGCTAATATTCCTATCGACCATCCCACTAATAAATTTTTACGCTTCAATTTTTGCTTATCTTGTTCCATATTTTCAATCCTTTTTAATTTCTGTTAAACATGCCTGTTCTCTGTTTTAATTGCTTCGCAAGCAATTCACGTTGCTCTCTAGTCAAATAGCGCCCTACTTCTAACTCTTTTCCATGTGATTGCAAATATAAATGCAACTCACCATTAGGCAGCTTATGTTGCAATACTTTAACCCAATATGGATTAATCACTTCTTGACTTACTTGTTGTGCTGTACAGCGCTCCACTACCAAACTATCATTATCTATGGAAATACTTTCATAATCTGCTTCATGATTATTAATATAATTAAAAGCAATGGCGAGCGCCAAAATTTCTAGCCCAACAAATGGCAGTACTAACCATGCGCCTATCAAGCTGAACCCAATTCCAATCAATAGGGGAATCATGGCTAATAAAACAACCACTTTGATTTTGTTATCCGCAGTTAAGGCGCTATTGGGCTTGAAGGTTACTTTAAAACTATTATAAGAATCCACATCAGCTATTATCATCACGCCTCCAATGGATTTATGATTACTTTGCCACGAATTAATTCAATACAAATGCAATTACAAAAGTACAAATACAAACGCCACAAGGCTTCCCTTGCGGCGTTTAATTGTACTTAAGTTAAAACTATAACCAATATACAAATATGAACAAGAACAGCCAAACCACATCCACAAAATGCCAGTACCAAGCTACCGCTTCAAAGCCAAAATGATCATGTGAATCAAAATGGCCTTTCATTACACGGAACAAAATGATACTTAGCATGATCGCACCCATCGTTACATGTAAGCCATGGAAACCAGTCAACATATAGAATGTAGCACCATAAATACCTGTTTTCATGGTAAAGCCCGCTTCAGCATACTCGTGCATTTGTAAGTATATGAAAATTGCACCTAACAGAATTGTTAATGCCAAACCAATTTTAAGTTGAGTACGTTTGTTCTTCATTAAGCCCCAATGCGCCCAAGTTAAAGTTACGCCCGATACTAACAATATTAAAGTATTGATAGCAGGCAAACCCCAAGGCCCCATCGCGGTAAATGCTTCTGTTATACCAGGGCCTGATGTTGGCCAGCCTGCTACAAAGTTTGGCCAAAGTATTTTTGCATCTGCCAACCAAGGCACAGAAACATTACGCGTATAAAACAAAGCACCAAAAAAACCAAAGAAAAACATGACCTCTGAGAATATAAAGAAGCCCATACCCCAGCGGAAAGAAAGATCAACTTGTTTGTTATAAAACTTGCTGACGCTTTCACCAATCACCTCGCTAAACCAACCAAATAACAAATAGGCAAGTGATAAGGCGCCTGCGACCATCAGAGGTGTACCCATAGCTATTTTATTAAGCACCATAGTAAAGCCGCCAGCCAACAAAAACAAAGATATTGACGCTATTAGCGGCCAAAAAGACGGGCCTGGTAAAAAATAACTTTTTTCATTTTGACTCATGTTTACTCCCTAATTATTTTATATATCACTTACTTAAACTTAGCTTACTTAACTTGTGGTGGTGTTTCAAAAGTATGGAATGGTGCAGGTGATGCCACTGTCCACTCTAGACCTTCCGCGCCTTCCCATACTTGGTTAGTTGCTTTTGCACCACCGCGGATACATTTAATCACCACATATAAGAATAAGAGCTGACTTAAACCAAGAGCAAAAGCACCTAATGAAGAAATCATATTAAACTCTGCAAATTGTTGTGAGTAATCTGGAATACGGCGTGGCATGCCAGCTAAACCCGTAAAGTGCATTGGGAAGAAGGTGACGTTAAAAGCAATTGTAGTCAACCAAAAATGCCATTTACCTAAAGTTTCATCGTACATGTGCCCAGTCCATTTAGGAAGCCAGTAATATACGCCACCCATAATCGCCATAGCTGCACCAGAGAATAATACATAGTGAAAATGCGCTACAACATAATAAGTATCTTGCAATTGAATATCTACAGGCAATATAGCAAGCACTAAGCCACTAAAACCACCAATTGTGAACAAGAACACAACCGCTACAGAGAATAACATCGGCGTTTCAAAGGTCATTGAACCTTGCCACATTGTCGCGACCCAGTTGAACACTTTTACGCCTGTTGGTACAGAAATTAACATGGTGCTGTACATAAAGAACAACTGACCTGCTACTGGCATACCTGTAGTAAACATATGATGCGCCCATACTACGAATGAAAGCACCGCAATTGCCGCAGTAGCATAAACCATTGACGCGTAACCAAATAAAGGCTTACGTGCAAAGGTAGGAATAATGGTGGATAAGATGCCAAACGCTGGCAGAATCATAATATACACTTCTGGATGACCAAAGAACCAGAACACGTGTTGGAACAATACTGGATCACCGCCGCCAGCGGCATTAAAGAAAGTTGTACCGAAGTGACGATCTGTAATCAGCATGGTAAGTGCGCCTGCCAATACTGGCATTGCGGCAATCAACAAATACGCTGTAATTAACCAAGTCCAAACAAACATTGGCATTTTCATTAAAGTCATGCCAGGTGCGCGCATATTGAAAATGGTCGTAATAATATTAATCGAGCCAACGATGGAAGACACGCCTAAAATATGCAATGCAAAAATAGACATATCCATCGACATACCAGCCTGAATTGACAAAGGGGGGTACATCGTCCAACCACCTGAAACTGCACCGCCAGGAACAAAGATTGAAGCTATCAGCAATATTGCCGCTGGAATCAATAGCCAAAAGCTCATGTTGTTAAGTCGCGGGAACGCCATATCTGGCGCGCCTATCATTAATGGCACTTGCCAATTAGCAAAGCCCACAAATGCTGGCATAATCGCGCCAAAAATCATAATCAAACCATGCAAGGTTGTTAGCTGATTAAACGTTTCTGGCTGTACAAATTGTAAGCCTGGCTGAAATAATTCAGCCCGGATACCCATCGCCATTGCCCCTGCAAACATGAACATGGCGAAACTAAACCATAGATACATGGTGCCAATATCTTTATGGTTGGTAGATTTTACCCAACGCATAATCCCTGTAGGATGCCCATGGCCATCGTGCGCATGGTCGTCGTGATGTGTTGCGGATGTGGTACTCATCAATTTCTCCTAAAAACTACAGCAAATATATTTATTCAAAAAAAAATCTTAAAGTTTAGCGCGCGCTGCTTTTACTGCTGCTGGCTGTAACACATCACCCACAGCATTACCTAGAGCATTACGCTCGTAAGTTGTGACTGCTGCAATATCTACATCACTTAGCATTGGCCATGCTGGCATCACATTTTTACCTTTTAGAATAATCTCAAGGTGACCTTCAATTGAGCCTACAGCCACTTTGCTGCCAGTCAAAGCTGGGAATGCTGGAGGTAAACCTGCACCACTTGCTTGGTGACAAACTGCACAGTTTTTCTCGTAGGCGGCTTTACCAGCAACCATTAAGTCTTCTTTAGTCCATTCCTTGTCAGCCCCAGCATCCGCTGCTTTTGCAGCTTCTTGTTTAGAAGCTATCCACTCGTTATATTTGTCTTCGGATACCGCTTCTACCACGATAGGCATAAAACCATGTGCTTTGCCACACAATTCAGCACATTGGCCACGATACGTGCCCTCTTTATCTACTTTAAACCAAACCTCTTTAATAAAGCCAGGAATAGCATCTTGCTTCACACCAAATTCAGGCACCCACCAAGCATGAATCACGTCTTGTGCCGTTAACACAACTCTAACTTTCTTGCCTGTAGGCACAACCATAGGATTGTCCACTTCTAACAGGTAATTTTCACCTTTTTCTGCTTTGTTATCAATCTGATCTTGCGGTGTAGTAAGCGTACTAATAAAGCGCACATCTTTATCTAGATAATCGTATTCCCATTTCCATTGGTAGCCTGTTACTTTTACCGTCATATCAGCCGCAGTAGTATCTTTCATCGCAAAAATTGTCTTAGTTGCTGGCACTGCCATAGCAATTAAAATAAGCGCTGGAATAATAGTCCAAACAACTTCAAGCATATGATGCTCATGAAACTGAACTGCTTTATGCCCTGCTGATTTGCGATGTTTGTAGATTGAATAAAACATGATAGCGAACACCACTACAAAAATGGCCAAGCACACATACACAATTAACATGTGTAAATCGTAAATCTGACTCGCGATTTCAGTCACTGGTGCTTTCAGATTTAGGCCATAGGCTGCGTGTGCACCGCCCATTACTGCTGATAAAACTGTACCAAGTAGTGCACTTAGCAACTTACTTGTAAAGAAATTAGCTTTCTTATTCATAACTAAATTTACCTTAAATGTGAATAATTATTAATTCGATAACATCAAAAACTTGCTTAATTTATCAAGTCTAAGACATTATTACCAGCACCTAGTAATTACCAGTACTCAGTGCTTTTCTAACCTTACTTAATTTAGTTCTTGTTTATTACAGCCAACAAATTTGTGCTTTACATGCCCAAATCAAAAACACTAAGAAATTAGCATAAAAATTGGTTTGCTTCAAGCAAATAAAGCAACAATTTGTTACATTTGGTTAACAGTTACTCATTAAGTTCCCCAAGTTGGTGCCGGGAGGGGGAATCGAACCCCCACGTTGTCGCCAACGCGGGATTTTGAGTCCCGTGCGTCTACCAATTCCGCCATCCCGGCTTGAGGTATAATTACAGCTCTGCCATTATAGCAATATTTTTCGCAATGCGAACTCAAGATTTCGACTTTTTTTTACCCGATGCGCTTATTGCGCAACACCCCGCTAACGCCCGCAATGCCAGCCGTTTGCTACATTTAGATGGCAAATCTGGGCAGCTAGCAGACAAGCTGTTTATCGATTTGCCCGATTTTTTAACTGCGGGTGATTTGCTGGTGTTTAACGATACGCGCGTGATTAAGGCGCGCTTGTTCGGCCACAAAGCCACTGGCGGCAATGTAGAGCTGCTGGTAGAACGGGTGCTAGACGCACACAATGTGCTGGCGCATATTCGCGCCTCGCGCGCACCCAAAGCAGGTACACGGCTTAAGCTGGCCGATGCTATCGACGCCGAAGTGATAAGTCGTGATGACGATTTATTTCATATAAAATTTTTGAATGAGGCGCCTGTGCTCGATTTGCTTGAACTTTATGGCGCGTTGCCCTTGCCACCTTATATTACACATGCCGCCGAAGCCGAGGATGATGAACGCTATCAAACCGTTTATGCTAAACACGCGGGCGCAGTGGCCGCGCCCACTGCGGGCTTGCATTTTGATGAAGCCATGCTAGCCACATTAAAAGCCAAAGGTGTGAATATTGCTTATGTGACTTTACACGTGGGCGCAGGCACTTTTCAACCTGTGCGCGTGGACAATATTGAAGACCACAAAATGCATAGCGAGATATACAACATTCCTGCAATTACTGCCGAAGCTATTATGGCAACCAAAAAAGTAGGTGGAAAAGTAATCGCAGTGGGCACGACTAGTTTACGTGCGCTTGAAAGCGCAGCGCGCTACAACTTATCAACACCACTTTATGGAGATGGGAAAACAGCTATTTTTATCACGCCTGGCTTTGATTTTAAAATTGTCGATAAACTCATCACCAATTTTCATTTACCCAAAAGCACCTTGCTCATGCTAGTGTCTGCTTTCGCGGGTTTCGATCAGATTAAAAATGCTTACGCGCACGCAGTTAGTCAGCAATATCGCTTTTTTAGCTATGGTGATGCCATGTTGTTAGACAAGCGGATTGAACCGCCAGTAAACTAAATGAACTAACGAGACGTTCAACCTTGCAGTTTTAGAAATCTATATTTTCAGAAAGCAGTTCAGCCAATGCCAAAATTCAAACAATTTTTAATAAGTGCGTGTATTACACCAGCCTTTTTACTAAGCCCAACCTTGCAGGCGCAAGTGTTGCCAGAAGCGGCAATCGGCATCAAAATTCCACTTGCCAAAAAACCTAGCACGCGCCCACAAACCGTGGCTTACGTGCCAGACTTAAAGCGCTATTACATTGCTGATGGCGGTTTGGCGCCGATGGGTTCCGAATTTGAAGCACCCGTTTCTAAATCACAAATTCACACCTTTGACGACGCAGGCAAATACGTGAATTCGGCCAAACCAGGATATGACAACCGCTCTATTTATTACAACGCAAATACCCAAAAATTAGAAACCATTACCTACAATATTTCTAGCGATGTTGGCTTTGCGCCTAACACTGGCATGTATTCTATTAAACTTACTGAAACTGGCGAGGTCACCGACAGCTCGGACGAAATCATGCAATTTAATCCAGCTTTTGGTAGTGCAAGTACTATGCCGACTTATGACGCCGAAAATAAACGCTATTTTGCCAAACAATCACGTAGCGACAAAGTGTTTGTTGTGGACCCGAAACTGCGTGAAAAAATAGGCGAAATCACACTAGATTTAGCCAAAGCTGGCGCAGTGTTTGACGATGTAAGTGACGCTTTTGTGGCCTATACAGGCATAAAAGGTGAAGAGCTTGTTTTGCTTGATATTGACCACAAAGCTGCCTTGGTGTTTGATTTATCTGGTAAATTTGTCGCAAAAAGTGAGCTACCAAAAGACATGAAATTGCGCTCTCAAAACCATTTCAACGGCCTAGGTTATGCTAATGACATGTTATTTGTTTACCATGAAAATGAAGGTGAGTTTGGTACCTATTACGGTTTTAAAGTATTGAAATAGCTGCTGATAAAATTAAAAACCGCACAAGACTTTAAAATTTGTCTGATGCGGTTTTTAAATCAAAACTTAATTACTTGCTTAGCACACTTATTTACCAAGCATACCCGCCACTTTACCTGAAATCATACCGAAAACCGCACCTAGCACTGCTGATACGGCTACCAATAACACGGGGTTGGTCATATCCATTGCAGTAGGGCTGCCTGCGCCAGTGGTTTGCAAGGCGTAAGCTGCAGTTGCCGCATAGCCATATACATTGGCTGGCACAGCAGAAAGCATTGGCACATTAGCAATAATCACTAACAAGAAGACTGTTACCGCGATGTAAACCGCTGGGCCTGCTGCACCTGGTAAACCTAGTGGATTAGCACCTACTAAAGCCAGCGCAATGCCTGCTATTACTGCACCATAAATCATTCCTGCGATAGTTTTTTGTAATGCGGCCGTATCTGCACCCAAAGCAAAATAACAACCCCAAGCAATAAAACCCGCCCAAACCAATACATAACCTGCCAATGGCCCCAAAGCTAAAAACGCCCAAATGCCACCTAATACTGCAATACTCAATGCTAATCCTGTTAATTTCGACATGCTTTTCTCCCTGAATTTAAGGTAAAACTCTTGTAAAAATAATGTTTTAAAGAATTACAGTCAGTAATTTTAGTTAGGTGAAACTAGATTCGTTTGTAAGCCACACCAACTTCCATCAACATGACAAAGCGCAGTGTAGACTTATTTTTGTGATATTGACAAGTTTTTTAATGCGGATTTTGAATTTATAAGGCTAAAGCGTGATATTGCTAGTTTTAAAAAGATTTTATATAGTTTTAGTTGAGTACGTTATTTCAAAACTTTTGGCTGGTGTATTCCCAATTTTTACGCCAAGCCCCGACCACTAGATTGGGATATTGCGGCTTGCCTAAACTGCCATTGTAGCGGCCGAGCGCGCGGTAAAGATCGCCACGTTCAATATCTAAATAATGACGCAAAATAGTACAGCCGTAGCGCAAATTTAGGCGCAAATGAAACAAGTTGTGATCAGAATTGCCAATACTTTTTACCCAAAACGGCATTACTTGCATATAACCGCGGGCACTAGCACTAGAAACTGCATATTTTTTAAAACCACTTTCAACTTGAATTAAACCAAGCACCAATTGCGGATCTAATCCTGCGCGGGTGGCTTCATAATGTACAGATCGCAAAAATTCTTCGCGATAGGCTTGATCTGGCAAGCGTTTTTTCAAACGCGTCGACATCTCTGTCATCCATGCTTGTCCTTCGGTCTCGTTAGCAAAAATCAATTTAGGCGCACCTAAATCGCTAATGCTCTTTTGCATTAACGCTTTAACGCTGTGTGTTAACTCGGTTTCTTTTTGATTGCCTGCAAAAACTGGGCTAGAGAACAGTATAAAAGCAATTAAAATAAATTTAAAGACCATGTTGTGCAGCTAGCCTTTTTTCATCAGTTATAAATGAATTTATATTCTCTAAAACTTTAGTAATTGGAAACTCTTTAGCATCAGCAGCAAATCTTGATTTATATTCAACGGAGTTATTTGCCAGCCCTCTTTCTCCAATAACTATTCGATGTCTTACACCAATTAAATCAGCTTCTGCAAACATCACTCCTGGGCGCTCACCTCTGTCATCCAGCAGAACATCTATGCCCACTTGTTTGCAATCCGAGTACAATTTTTCTGCGGCGTTTTTTACCGCTTCACTTTTATCCATGCCAATTGGGCATATGATAAGCTCAAACGGCGCCATATTAATTGGGAATTTAATGCCTTTTTCATCATTATATTGCTCAATTGCCGCGCCAACAATTCGCGATACACCAATCCCATAGCAACCCATTTCCATTGACTGCAATTGACCTTCTTCATCCAAATAAGTCGCGTTCATTGCTTCTGCATACTTAGTGCGAAGTTGGAATATATGACCGACTTCAATGCCGCGACAAAGCTTTAAAATGCCTTTGCCATCAGCGCTAACATCGCCATCTACCACGTTACGAATATCTGCCACTAATGTTGGCTCTGGCAAATCACGGCCAAAATTCACATTTTGCAGATGATATTTTGGCTTATTCGCACCGCACACAAAGTCTGACATATTGGTAACGGTTCTATCGGCAATCACTGTCACATTTGCACCCACACCTACTGGCCCAATAAAACCTGGCGGACAGCCATGCAAGTTTTCGCGCACTTCGTCGCCTGTGGCAAAACGAAATTCGCCTAAGACTTTACTTGCTTTCACTTCGTTTAAACTGTGGTCGGCACGCAATAATAGTAAATAAAATTTCGCTTGTTCTTTTTCTGTGGCAATTAATGCCAAGGCTTTTACATTATGCTCCAGCGGAATACCCAGCAGCTCGGCCACCGCTTCACAAGTGGTTTGTTTGGGCGTTTCGACTTCTTTTAAAGATGCTCTGGGAGCCGCTCTGGTGCTTATTGCTGGCAATGCCTCTGCCAGCTCTACATTAGCCGCATAATCCGAATTTTCGCAATACGCCAGCGCATCCTCGCCACTATCTGCCAGCACATGAAATTCCTGCGAGCCATCACCGCCAATTGCCCCGCTGTCTGCTTTTACCGCACGAAATTTAAGCCCAAGTTTTATAAAAATATTACTGTAAGTTAGAAACATTTTATTATATGTTTCTGTGAGAGAATCATAATTAGCATGAAAAGAATACGCATCTTTCATCATAAACTCGCGCGCGCGCATCACGCCAAAACGCGGGCGAATTTCATCGCGAAATTTGGTTTGAATTTGATAAAGATTAAGCGGCAATTGCTTATAGCTTTTAATCTCGCGGCGCACGATGTCGGTAATCACCTCTTCATGGGTTGGGCCAAAACAATAATCACGCTCGTGACGATCTTTAATTTTAAGCATTTGCGGACCAAACACCGCCCAGCGCCCCGTTTCATCCCACAATTCTTTGGGTTGCACGGCGGGCATTAGAAGTTCCAATGCGCCTGCTTTGTCCATTTCATCGCGGACAATATTTTCTACTTTACGCAACACCCTTAATCCAAGCGGCATCCAGCTATACAAACCGTTGCCGAGCTTTTTAATTAGCCCCGCGCGAATCATCAACTTGTGACTTACTAGCTCCGCATCAATGGGAGCTTCTTTTTGGGTGGCAATAAAAAATTGAGAGGCGCGCATGAGTTTTGGGTGCTAAATATTAAGCTAGAATTTGTAAGCTCGAATTTTATAGGTAAAAGCCGATTAAGTCAGCAAATGACTTATTTTTGTAGATTGCTTACTTCAGGCTTGCTAGGCTTGGTGTTTCGTAACTTGCCGATTGGGCTATCAGCAGGCTGAAAATTAGCTTTCCATGTTTTAAACGGCACAACAGTTGCGGCGTGGCCGTTATCGTAAAACCAGCTATCTACTGCAAAACGCTCACCAGTTTTAATATCGCGTATTACTGCGGTGGTATGTGGCCAGCCAGTGAAAAAGAAGTTGCGGGTGCGCGTGTCTTCAACCACGTGTTGCAACATCAGGTCTTTAGATTTTAACAGCCGTAAATAAATGGTGGTATTAATCGCCTCGTCATTACAATCTAGCTGGCCAGGTGTGTCACTATTATCAAACGTGCCTGCAAGGTCTGTCGCAGTGCCATTTTTTGCACCAACTATTTGCTCTAATAGGCCAATTGCTTGGCTGATTTGTAGGCGCTCTTCAGGAGGATTCGCTGCTTTAATTTTGAATAGTTGCGCGACATTTTCCCATTCTGGTTGGCTAATAGAAACTTGGTTTATTTGCGCGCAACCGCCACCTTGACACACTTCAAACTGGTTTAAACTGGGTATTTGGCGATAAATACGTGAAATATCTGATAGCGCGGCAAGCGCATGGTTATTGATGCCTAACGCAATTACACTAAAAAATAATTGGCTTATTAGAAATTTCATTTTTATTCAGCCCAGTGATTGGAAAGTGTTTTTCTAACTCGGCGCTAATCTCTGCAACACCCTGCAATACGCCCGCCTCAAATTCGCTTTTTCTAAACAGCACTTCCATATCGTGACAGATTTTTTCCCAGCCATTGTTGCCAACATGCTGATGGATACCGCGATCTGCCACTATTTCTACGTCGCGATCAACCAGCAATAAGTAAATCAGTACGCCGTTATTATGTTCGGTATCCCAAATATTCAAGCTGCCAAATAGCTGCAATGCGCGTTTTTTCGGGGTTTTTTTGTATAAAATTTCAATTGGGTGTAAGCCAGTTTCTACAATAAAACGAATCTCACCCGCATGTTTTTTCTCGCTCGCTTGAATCGCTTGCTCAATATTTTTCAAAGCTGCTGCCGAAAAATGCCGCTTGGCCTGCCACGGGTGGCTAAACATGTGCTTTACAAAGCGAATGATAGAGTTAGTTTTTTTCATTACCATTCTCCGCTTTTACCAATCACCAGAAGCTCCGCCGCCGCCAAAACCACCGCCGCCCCAGCCACTAGATCCGCCGCCACTCCATCCACCGCCACCGTAGCCACCAGGAATGCCACCACTCATGCCGCCGCCGCCCATCATCATGGTGACAATAAAGGCGACAAACGCAAAAATTGCGGCACCGCCCAAGGTTAAGCCCAGTATGGCCACCACGCCACCCAATAAACCGCCGTTGAGTGCGCTACCAAAAAAAGTACCAAACCTGCTACGTAAAAATAGGCCAGAAATCAGGCCGCCAAACAACAATATGGGCAATATATTTTCTATGGCACGGCCGTTAGACGCCGCGCTGCTAGGCGCTGGCAGGGCTTCGCCATCTACCAAGCCAATAAGTTTATCTATGCCAGCATCTAACCCGCCGTAAAAATCGCCTTGCTTAAATTTGGGGCTGATAAACTCAGAAATCACGCGCTTGGCGGTTAAATCGGGAATTGGGCCTTCCAAGCCGTAACCGACTTCTATACGCACTTTACGGTCATCTTTGGCGATTAAAATCAACACACCATCATCCACTTTTTCGCGGCCTAGTTTCCAAGCATCGGTAACTCGGATGCTATATTGCGCAATGTCTTCGGGCTGCACAGTTGGAACAATTAGCACAGCAATTTGGCTGCCTTTTTTTGCTTCAAAGGCCGCTAATTTTTGCTCTAATTGCGCTTGCTGGTCTAGTGAAAGGGTTTGGGTTAAATCGGTAACGCGGGTTTTAAGCTCGGGGATTGCGACTAACGCAGCAAGCGCTAATTGCGAGGTGAGAAAAAAACTGAAGAAAATGGCTATATAGTTGAATGTATTAAAAAACTTCCTAATATTCGTCATTCCCACATACGACTTTGCAAGTGCTTTAGCACTTAGTAAATCGGAGTGCCCTTGTGGTGCGAAAGTGGGAATCCATTGGCATTTGCATTTTCGTTCCGTTTTAAAATGGATTCCCGCTTTCGCGGGAATGACGGAGAGATGTATCATCTTGTGTAGAAAGTATTCTAATAATCTAAAATTAATTCTTTTTATCACCAAACTCAACTGTTGGCGCAGTCGAAATGGCTTTTTCGTTTTCTACCGTAAAGCTTGGCTTAGTTTTATAGCCAAACATCATGGCAGTTAAATTATTGGGGAAGCTACGCACCGAAACGTTGTAATCTTTAATGGTTTCAATATAGCGATTGCGCGCCACAGTGATGCGGTTTTCTGTGCCTTCCAGCTGCGCTTGCAAATCTCTAAAGCCTTGATCGGCTTTTAAGTTAGGGTAATTTTCTGCTACTGCCATTAAGCGTGATAAAGCGCTAGTCATTTGACCTTGCGCGGCTTGAAATCTAGCAAACGCTTCTGGGTCGTTCAATAATTCTGGTGTTACTTGCATACTGCCCACCTTGCTACGCGCGTTCGCCACGTCAGTTAATACTTCTTTTTCGTGGCTTGCGTAACCTTTCACCACATTCACCAAATTAGGCACCAAATCGGCGCGGCGTTGATACTGGTTTAGCACCTCTGACCAACTAGCTTTGGCTTCTTCATCCAAACTTTGAAACGTGTTGTAGCCGCAGCTAGACAGGCTCAGAAGCATGATAACTGGTAGTAGTTTAGTCCAAAAAGTACGCATTTTTAACTCCTATAAATGTTTTAAAATGTTCATTGTTAGATGAGGTTGATTTTTTCAAATTCAAGCACGCATAATTTCCATCGCCATGCACAAATCATCCCACGTTTTAGCCTTGTTTGCCATATTTTGCAGCATATCATGCGGATGGTAGGTCACAATTAACGGAATTTTTTCAAAAGTATGCGTTTTACCGCGCAATGATTCAATGGGTTCTGCACTATTTAACAATTGCTGCGCCGTAGTTTCGCCCATCGCAATAATTACCTTCGCCTCAATATCCACAGGGTTTGTAAGGACGGCTTTATTGGTTCTATCAATGTTTAAAGCCAGCAAAATGTTGCTAAAAAGACTGCTCTGCAAGGCAGGTAAATCGGGGCTTGCAGGCATGATAAATGCCCATTTTTTGTCTGCCGATAAAGTTAAATAAAACGCATTTTGTGCGCCAGGTATTTTAGCTGACACTGCAAGTATTTTATCTGGCTCTGCTATTATTGGATTAGCGTCTAGCGCTGTTGCAGCAGGCTGCGGTGGCAACGGCACATGCGCGCGCAATTGCCATACAGGCAACAACTCTAATTCGCGCAGCATGTCTTCGCGTGTCATCATAAAACTAAACTCATAAAACCAGCCCCATCAATACTGCGTCCTCGCGACCATGTTCACTTGGATAGTAGCCGCGCCGCAGCGATATTTCACTAAAACCCATATTCTCATACAAAGCAATCGCCGAAACATTACTCGGGCGCACTTCTAAAAACATATTGCTGGCTTTGTGGGTTTTGGCGATTTTTAACATATGCTCTAACAAATAGCGCCCCAAGCCTCGCTTTTGTTGGGGTTTGGCGATACTTAAATTGAGTAAATGCACTTCATCCAGCACCAGCATCATCAGCGCATAACCTATCATTTCACTTTCATTTTCCAACACCTTGTCTTCTAAAACCCATGCGCTGTAGCCGCTATTTAACGAATCGCTAAAATTACCACGCGTCCAAGGGTGGCTATAAATCGTCGGCTCGATTTGCATAATCGCGTCTAAATCGTTGATATGCATCGGGCGAAGTAATAAATTTTGCTTGAGTTGTGCGTTCATCTTAAATCATACCGTTGGTGGTGAGCTTGTCGAACCAGCGAACCCTTCGTCGAGCTCGGGGCGAATGATAATTTGTGTAAATTTATTAATTAATTTAGCCATAATAATCGTTGCACCTACAACCTTTTGCCAGCCTCGCGCTCAAGCGTGGTCAGCGCCACACGATTACGAATATAAATAGGCATAGCTTCACTGGCTGGCTTGGCTTCACCCGACGCAAATGTTGGTGTTGCGAGCTGCAAAATGGC
Organism: Methylotenera sp.; assembly: GCA_031369365.1. Taxonomy (GTDB): domain Bacteria; phylum Pseudomonadota; class Gammaproteobacteria; order Burkholderiales; family Methylophilaceae; genus Methylotenera_A. Next base: position 729 of record JANMOP010000068.1, on the reverse strand, counting down.
TTCGGCCGTTGGTGTGATGTTAATTAATATTTTTACCAAATTTTTCGCATAAACTGCACTTAAAACTTCACCATAAACCGCCCAGCCACTACCGACGCCAGCCCATTCACCCTCTAGCGCGCTATGTAATTTAGCCGCGGCTTCTGGCTTGCATACCCTAGTTGCACTTTGCTCAGTCCATACACCATTTTCACGCTCAAAAGCCGCGTGGTAAATCTCGCCCATGCGCGCATCTAAGCAGGCAATCACTTTATCTTGTCCGCTGGCTTGCGCTAAAGCCAGCAAAGTATTCACGCCATGCACAGGTAAACCCGCCCCAAAGCCCAAGCCCTGCGCCACGCCACAAGCCACGCGCACGCCCGTAAACGCGCCAGGCCCAGCGCCAAACGCAATGCCATCTAAATCTTTTAAAGTAATTTTTGCAGAATCTAACAAAGCCTGAATTTGCGGCAACACTAACTGCGACGAGGCTTGCCCTGCATGTTGATGGTGCGTAAAAATTTTGTCATTCACTTGTAAAGCGAGTGACAAAAATTCGGTAGAGGTATCAAGTGCTAAAAGTTTCATGTTAATTCATTATTTATAGCTTGTGCCAAAGCCGCAACCTACCACCACCGACTCCGTCATTCTGAGCGTAGCGAAGAATCCAAGCAATATGACAAAAAACTGGATTCTTCGCTAAGCGCAGAATGACGGATGTAAATATATTAGGCATTAATACCCAGCGAT
>JANMOP010000062.1:0-31682 GCA_031369365.1 Methylotenera sp. | reverse complement strand
CAAAAATCAAAAATCTGGTCTGGGCGGTTTAACGAACCTGTGGCCGAATTGGTCAAAAAATATACCGCTTCTATTGATTTTGATAAGCGCTTAGCCGAATTTGATATACAAGGCTCGCTGGCGCACGCGCAAATGCTGGGTGCGCAGGGCATTATTTCTCAAAAAGATGTCAGTGAGATTGAAAGCGGCTTGAGTGAAATATTGGCAGAAATTCAAGCGGGTAAATTTGAATGGCTGTTAGATTTAGAAGACGTGCATCTGAATATCGAAAAACGCCTCACCGATAAAATTGGCGATGCAGGTAAGCGCTTACATACGGGTCGTTCAAGAAATGACCAAGTGGCAACCGATGTGCGGCTTTGGCTGCGCGCTACGACAGACCACGTTTTAGCGGGCATTAATAAGCTACAAATTTCTATTTTAGATTTAGCCCAAACACATGTTGACACCATCATGCCAGGCTTTACGCACCTGCAAGTTGCGCAGCCAGTCACATTTGGCCATCATCTTATGGCTTATTTTGAGATGCTAAAACGCGATGCGGAACGCTTTGCAGACTGTCGTAAACGTATTAACCGTTTGCCGTTAGGCGCAGCGGCGCTGGCGGGCACAAGCTACCCGATTGATCGCGAAATGGTCGCCAAAACTTTAGGCTTTGACGGCGTGTGTGAAAACTCGCTCGATGCGGTCTCAGATCGTGATTTTGCCATTGAATTTGCCGCCGCCGCTTCTGTGTTGATGATGCATTTATCGCGCTGTTCTGAAGAGTTGATTTTGTGGTCAAGCCCTCGGTTCGCGTTTATTGATATTGCTGACAGATTTTGCACGGGCTCATCGATTATGCCGCAAAAGAAAAACCCTGACGTGCCAGAGCTGGTGCGCGGTAAAACTGGCCGCATCTATGGACATTTGATGGGACTGCTGACCCTGATGAAAGGCCAGCCGCTGGCTTATAATAAAGACAATCAAGAAGATAAAGAACCGCTATTTGACACGGCTGATACGCTATTAATTACCCTAGAAATTTACGCCGATATGCTACGTGGTATTACAGTGAACAAAGCCAATATGCGTCAAGCCGCACTAGAAGGTTTTGCCACGGCGACCGATTTAGCTGATTATTTGGTGAAAAAAGGCATGCCTTTTAGAGATGCACATGAGGTTGTCGCGCAGGCAGTAAAACATGGTGTGCAAAAAGGCTGCGATTTGGCCGATTTACCATTAAATGAGCTACAAAAATTCAGCGCCATGATAACTGACGATGTGTATCAAGTGCTGACGCTGGAAGGCTCGGTAGCCAGCCGCAACCATATTGGCGGTACTGCACCCGCCCAAGTGAAACTAGCCATTGCGCGTGCCCACAAATTTTTAAATTAAGCTAGATTAATATGTGGAAGCTAAATTTAAATTTAGTAATTTTACTTGCGCTAATACTCAGTGGTTTAGTGTTAAGCACCAGCGTAGTTGCTATTGCAGATGATGGCTTAATTTTAGAGGCAGAGCTACAAGACGCTAATAGTATGACTTGGCCGATATTGCCAGGTGAAAATTTAAATGATGTTGCGCGTTTGTTTTACCCAAAAAACCAAGCCATGCAGCGGAAATTTATAGCTAAAACTTTGCGTTTAAGTAGCAATATTCAAGCAGATTTAAATCCTGTTAAGCGTTTTGAAACGGCTACTCTGTTGGTGATCCCCACCTTAAAATTACTTTCGTATAGTAAAGATGGGACGATTGCTAGCCGAAAAAAACCGCACAAGAAAAAGTTGCAATTAAGCTACGACATTGGGCAGGCAATTGAACAAGTGCCAGCAAAATTGATGCAAGATTACGAATGGTTAGTGAATAAAAACGCATTTTTAAAAGAAGAGCTGGCTGAGCTGAATAAAAAAATAATTTTCTTACAAGCCAAATTAAATGACTTAAAACTAATTTTAGATAAAACCCTAAATTTACCAAATACAAGCTCACCTACTAACAACTTGCCTGTCAATAATTTGCCTGTTAAAAAAGTGTTTAAAAACTTGAGCGACATCAAGTTTAATCATAAAAAATCAGACGCAGTAGAGACAATAGCTACGCAAACCTCAATATCTATGCCGCAAGCTGTAAGCTTGCTGTTTAAAAATAACAATACAAAATTAATCATCATTATTTTGGCTTTGCTTGCGCTGGTTACTTTAGGCACATTGCTACTTAAAAAATATCGGCAGCGTATGTTCTCTAACTTTACCAATGCCATTCCGCAGATGGATGACACCTTGCTGGATTTTGGCGGGCACTGGAAAGATGAAGGGCAAGCAATGGATCAGCAAACCATACAAGAAATTAAACAGGACATACAAAATGCCGAGCCACAAAAAGCGCAGTCAAATGCAGACGCCACCTTGGTAGAAGCAAAATTGCTGATGAGCATTCATCGCAGTCAGGATGCGATTGCTCATCTTAAATTAACTATTGAGGCAAACCCAAAAGCGTCCATTAATCATTGGCTGTATTTATTAGAAATTTTTAGAAAACTTAATTTAAAAGAAGAGTTTAAAAAATATGCCAAAGGCTTGAAGGCCAACTTTAATGTAACGACCCAAGCATGGGATGACTCAATTGCGCCTGGAACATTGCCGCAATATTTAGAAGAATTTCCTAATATTATGCAAAAACTCTATACAATTTGGCCAAGCGACAATGCCAAAGATTATTTGCGAAGTTTAATTACCGATAACCGTGATGGCGCGCGCGCAGGCTTTGGTAAGGCTGTATTAGGTGAGATTTTATTGTTGATAGCATTGCTAGAAACGCGCAAAGATTTTAGCTAAATTAAAAATATCTCGAGTAAATTATTCAAGTATCGCTGGCCTAGCAATGTAGGCTGAATAAATTGATGGTTTTGCGTAATTAGGCCTTTATTGAATGCCTCTGCCACCCGCATGGCCATATTATTAACTACTGGTGACTCCCAGGCCATGCCCGTGCGCTCTTGAAAAAGTTTTATTTCGAAGCCACCCGTTAATCGCAGCGCATTTATCATAAATTCAAAGCCCAAATCAACGTGTTCAATCGTCCAAGTGTTATCCACGGCGTTGTCGTTCTCGGCGTTTTCCATAAAAGCTTTTGGGCTTTTATGGCGGGTTTCACGGGTAATTTTATCGTGAAAGCTTAATTTGCTATGTGCACCCGCGCCTATGCCCAAATAATCGCCAAACTGCCAATAATTTAAGTTGTGTCGCGCTTGCGATTTTGGCTTACAAAAAGCCGAAGTTTCGTAATGTTCATAGCCGTTTTCAGCCAATAAAGCCTCAATTTGTTCTTGCATATCTGCACTGGTGTCATCACTCGGCAAGCTTGGCGGCGTGCGGTGGAAGGGCGTATTTGGCTCAAGCGTTAAATGGTAGAACGACAGATGGTCAGGGTTTAAGCTAACAGCTTGTTTCGCATCTTGTAACGCATGTGCTAGCGTTTGATTAGGCAGCGCGTACATCACATCCAAATTCACGCGCTCAAACGTTTTAAGCGCTAATTCTGCGGCGGCAATAGCTTGTTTATCATCATGAATGCGGCCTAAAGCTTTTAAATAATCTGCATTAAAACTTTGAATCCCTAACGAAACACGATTAACACCTGCCTGCTTATAGCCTGCAAAACGCGATATCTCCACGGTGCCAGGATTAGCTTCCAGTGTCACTTCAGCACCATAATCCAGCGGCGTAAGCATACGAACAGCGCTTAAAATTTCGTCAATGGATTCGGCACTAAACAAGCTGGGCGTTCCTCCACCAAAAAACACACTTTTGATTTTTCGGCCATACACACGCGGCACAGATTGTTCCATGTCTTTAATTAAAGCCGCCACATAACGCTTTTCAGGAATGTCTAGCTTGCTTTCATGCGAATTAAAATCGCAGTAAGGACACTTTTTTACGCACCAAGGAATATGAATATATAGCGAAAGTGGTGGTGGGTTTTTTAGGCCAGAAAGTGTGGCTTCGCCAAGTACGGGTGAACTTGTATTGATGGGCTTGGCAGGCTTGTTAAAGCTGGCTTCTTGCTTATAATTAAGCTCAGACTTTATTGGGATAACTTTTTTCAATCGCTGCCTTTTGTTTTAGGTACGGATTCACCAGCTGGTCGACTAAGCGATGTAATGCTTCGCGCATTTGCACTTCAGATACTTCAAGTAACAAGCCGTCTTCCAGTGCGTCTTGGGCTATTTGTTGGATTTCTTCAAAATTCTCGCGCATGACTTTAATTTTTTCTACGCAAGAAATCACGCTCCCATCTTCTCGTAGCCAGATTGGTAAAGATTTCATGTTTGTTTTACCTTTAACTTTTGAATTAACTGTTGCAGGGCTTGCCCACGGTGGCTGATTTGGTTTTTTACTTCAGCACTTATTTCTGCGCCAGTTTTGCCCGATGCAATATCTAAAAATACAGGATCGTAGCCAAAACCGCCAGCGCCGCGCGGCGCAGTTAATATCTCGCCTGCCCAAATGCCTTCGGCAATAATTGGCTGCGGGTCGTTTGGCTCGCGCACCAACACCAGCGCGCAATAGTAATAGGCAGCGCGATTACTTTCTTTGACAAGCGCGTTTAATAAAGTTTGATTATTTTTTTCATCATTTTTTTCATCGCCACCAAAATAGGCAGAGTGCACGCCTGGCTTGCCTTGCAAGGCATCCACACAAAGTCCAGAATCATCGGCTAGTGCAGGTAAACCAGCATGTAAACTGGCGTGTCGTGCTTTGGCTAAGGCGTTTTCGATAAACGTGTAGTGCGGCTCTGCGGCCTCAGAAATATTGAAGTGCGATTGTGGCAAAACCTCTATATTTAAAGGCGCGAGCAAACTTTGTATCTCGCGCAGTTTGCCTTGGTTGTTAGATGCGATGACGAGTTTTTTCATGCGTTTATTTTAGCCACAGATAAACACAGATAATAAAAATAAGTGGAGGTTCTTGTCATGATTAATTCTTTAGCGAACATTCTTGCTAATAGCAGTGATTGATTAAACAATAGCATCGATTTTATTTGTGTTCATCTGTGGCTAAGTGATTTTTAACGCCTTAGTTTGCATAGTCAATAATTCAGCAATACCGCCAGCAGCCAAGTCTAACATGGCGTTCATGGCATCGCGGCTAAATGGCTCGCCTTCTGCCGTGCCTTGAATTTCTACAAAACCACCATCGGTGGTCATGACTACGTTCATGTCAGTATCGCAATCAGAATCTTCAATGTAGTCTAAATCTAGCACAGGCGTACCTTTGTAGGCACCTACAGATATGGCTGCAACGGCTTGTTTGAGAGGATTTTCAGTGATTTTTCCACTCGCTAAAAGCGTGGAAATAGCGTCATGCAAAGCCACATACGCGCCTGTGATCGCTGCTGTGCGGGTGCCACCATCAGCTTGAATCACATCGCAATCTAGGTGAACTGAGCGCTCGCCGAGTTTTTGTAAATCGATAATGGCACGCAAGCTGCGGCCGATTAAGCGCTGAATTTCTTGCGTACGGCCAGATTGCTTGCCCTTGGCGGCTTCTCTATCCATGCGGCTACCCGTGCTACGCGGCAACATACCGTATTCTGCGGTGACCCAACCTTGCCCTTTGCCTTTTAAAAAACTTGGCACTTTCTCTTCTACACTGGCGGTACACAGCACGTGCGTATCACCAAATTTAATCAACACCGAGCCTTCGGCATGTTTGGTGTAATGGCGAATAATTTCAACGCTACGTAGTTGATTGTTAGCGCGCTGGCTAGGACGGCTAAGAATGTTACGGCTGTTGGTTTGGCTGGCAGTAGCTTGCATGGCGATGGCTTTAAAATAAAAGACCAATTATAAGCGATGCAGCAATGATAAGCGATGTTGAAAGTCTGGTGAATTTAAACTTGGTAGATCGCTTTAAATTTTAGGTTTTTGTTGGGTTTTGTTTAGCGCTTTTTGTATGGCTGCAATGGTGTTTTCTATATCATCGTCAGAAAGCTCAAGTGGATTAACGCCGTCAGTGTTTTGCTGTGTGACAGGGTTCATGATAGTAGTCGTTTCGCCCAAAGGCATGAGCTGGGTAGAAACCGCCACTTGACCAGTAATGCGCTCACCCCACTGCAAACCAATAGCGCTCATGTTATCGCCGTTTTCATCGCTGGCAAATTCGGCACAATCCATTAAATCAACAGTGGCATCAGTAATGCTCGCATTTTTTTGTAGTATATCTTTAATTTGCTGATCGTTGATTACACCCCAAACGCCATCAGTGCACAATAATATGGTATCGCCTTCTTGCAACTCAAGCCGAGGAGCTAAGTCAATTTTTGGCGGCGTTTCGCCGCCAACACAATTATAAATTTTGTTTTTATAAGGGTGAGTTGCCATTTCGTCGAAGGTAATCATGCCTTTTTTGTACAGCGATTGCACAATAGAATGATCTTCGGTGCGAAACAGCAAATGGCTGTGACGGAAATGATATAGCCGTGAATCGCCAACATGCGCGCAGTATAAAAAACCATGCTGAATAACGGCAGCCACTATGGTGGTGCGCGGCGATTCAATAAGCTCTTCAGTTTGTGTGAGGTTTTCAATCATATCGTGTACTTGCTGAATATGATCAGTTAAAAATTTTGCTGGGCTTTTTAGCGTAGGTAAAGCTAAACGTTGAAAAGCTTCAGTAAGCGTTTTAACCGCCAATTGTGCAGCCACATCACCATTTCTATGACCGCCCATGCCATCTGCCAATACCAGCAATAAAGCATCTTTGCTGTACGAATAGGCTAGCCTATCTTGATTATAAGCTCTAGGCCCTTGGCGACTATTTTGATAAATACTGAATTTCATATGGTTTATTTCAATAGCTTTTAGAGCGGTTTATTAAGCGCTTGTTTAATTTTATGTACCAAACTCGGTTTTTTTGCTCTTAATAATGTCACGTTTTCAAGCAAGGTCTTTTGCAATGAGAATACACTCTGCGGCCGTTGCATATAATCTAATTTTAAGCTGTTATCGATAATTTGTAACAGTTCTTGTGTGTAAATACCTTTACCTATCTTAACTGCTGGGGCTAAAAAATCTTGTTTAACGCGTAGATTGGCAGCAACAGGCGCAGAGCGTACTAAGCAAGAATACATGCTAGCGCCTACACTGTAAATATCGCTCCAAGGCCCTAGTTGTTTACGCTCAAAATATTGCTCAGGCGGCGCAAAACCTGGCGTGTAGCTGGGTGATAATTTGGATTGTACTTGTGTTAGCGTTTGTCTGGCCGAGCCAAAATCTAGCAATACGGGCGAACCATCTTGGCGAATATAAATGTTCGCTGGTTTAATATCCAAATGCAGCAATTTTTGTGTGTGTACTTCGCGCAAGCCGTTGAGTAGTTCGCCAAATACGCGGCGCACAAACTTTTCACTGACAGGTTCTGGCTGCGAGAGTATGTACTCTTGCAACGATTTACCATGTTCGTACTGCATCACCATGTAAACGGTATTATTTTCTCTAAAAAAGTTGGTCACGCGCACAATGTTTTTATGATCAATTTTAGCTAATGCTAAGCCTTCTTCAAAAAAACATTTTAGACCATGCTTAAAGGTGGCAGCATCATCATCTGTGCCTAGTAGCACCGTAGCGCCATCTTCGCGCAAAGCCAAGCCTGTGGGCATATACTCTTTGATAGCGACCGTCTTTTTATTTAAATCTTGTGCAAGATACACAAAACTAAAACCACCCGTGCTTAAGACTTGGGTAATGATGTAGTCTTGCAGTATGTAGCCAATAGGTAGGGTTTGATTTTTGCTGGTAGCCATTTATTGATTTAGGTAATAATTAGTGATATAAATAATTCGTCATATTTTCTCATAAAATCATAGATTTATCATAGATTTATCATAGGTATATCATATCTATATCATAACTTTTTGATACAATCATCACAAATTACTTTAAGAAAGCAAGCCATGATACTCAGCATGACAGGTTATTCGTCGCAAGAATACAACACTTCTGGCGGCGTTTTGTTGCTTGAATTACGTTCCGTTAATCATCGTTATCTCGAGCTACAGTTTAAGTTAGACGATAATTTACGTGTGTTTGAGGCCGCAGTACGTGAACTTATACAAGCTAAATTAGGCCGAGGCAAGGTGGATTGCAGGCTTAGTTTAGTGCGAAATAGCGTAGCAGATAGCGCCCCACAGCTTAATCACACGGTTTTACAGCAAATTGCCGAGAACGCAAAAACAGCCGCACAATATTTTCCACATACGCAGCCAGTGAATATGCTGGATATATTGCAAATGCCTGGCGTAATTTCAACCGCCACGCTAAATACGGATGCGCTAGAAGCTGATTTAAAAACGGTTTTAAATACCGTGTTGCAAGATTTAATCGCGGCCAAATCACGCGAAGGCGAAAAGCTCAAAACCATTATCTTAGAACGCTTGCAAGAAATTGAAGGCCTAGTGGCTAAAGTAAAACCCATGATGCCTGCTTTGGTAAGTCAATATCAAGAAAAACTTACCACCAAATTGCGCGAAGCCCATGCCAGCAACGATGACGAGCGCATTCGTCAAGAAATGGTGCTTTTTGTGCAGCGCATTGATGTAGATGAAGAGCTGGTGCGCCTTACCAGCCATATTGCAGAAGTGAAACGTATTTTAAATGCCAACGCAGCAGCGGGCAAAAGGTTGGATTTTTTAATGCAAGAAATGAATCGTGAGGCCAATACCTTGGGCTCAAAATCAGTAGCGATTGAAACCAGCCAAATCTCCATGGAGCTGAAAGTGCTGATTGAGCAAATGCGCGAGCAGATACAAAATATTGAATAAGCACTTTATAAAATCCTTTAAAAAATCAATTAAAATAGCGACATGAACGTAACTAATTTTTCAAGCAGTATTTCAGGCAATTTATTTATTATTACCGCGGCTAGTGGCGCGGGCAAAACTAGCTTGGTTGAGGCTTTGCTGGTGAATGACGCGCTGATTAAGCGTTCAATTTCGCACACAACGCGGCAGCCACGGCTAGGTGAGCAGAACGGTGTGCATTATCATTTTGTAAATGAAGCACAATTTGTAGAAATTTTAAGTGCGGGTGGTTTTTTAGAAAGCGCCGATGTGCATGGGGCTAAATATGGTACCGCTCAAAGTGCCGTGGTGAGTACCTTGCAAGCAGGCTTTGATGTGATTTTAGAAATCGATTGGCAAGGCGCAGCGCAAGTACGCAAACTTTATCCGCAAAGTATCAGCATTTTCATCTTGCCGCCTTCGGTAGAAGCGCTTGAACAGCGTTTAAATAATCGTGGTCAAGATAGTGCGGAAGTTATCGCAAAGCGGGTAGCAGTGGCGCATGAAGAAATGCGTCATGTGGTGGAGTTCGATTATGTTACAATCAATGATACTTTTGACGTGGCTTTGCAAGATTTATTGGCGATTATTCGCGTAACTAGATTAAAAACGCAATCTCAATTGCAACGTTATACCACTCTCATTCAAAAACTAACTTAAAGGAAGCTATTATGGCCCGTATTACTGTAGATGATTGCTTAGAAAAAATCCCCAACCGTTTTCAGTTAACTTTAGTTGCTGCCTACCGCGCGCGCCAATTGGCGAATGGATCAGACCCGTTTGTGCATAGCCCAAACCAAAAAGATAAACCAACCGTGTTGGCTTTGCGTGAAATTGCTGCGGGTAAAGTCGGTATAGAGATTTTAAACCGCACACACCCGTAATATTTTTAGTATTTACCTACAGTTTTAGCATGTAAACATCATGGTAAAAACCGCTAATAACCCTCCAGCGGAATCACTTCAATCTGCCGAGCCGCTTTTATTGCCAGCAGATTCTGAAACCTCGCAACTTACACTTTTACTTAAAGAATATTTTACCCAAGCGGATATAGAGCAGGTGTGGGCCGCGTACCACTACGCAGCGTTTGCACACCAAGGCCAAACCCGCAGAACGGGCGAGCCTTATATCTCACACCCAGTGGCAGTGGCTTGTATTTTAGCCAAGCTACACATGGATTTGCCCACCTTGCTGGCCGCGCTGTTGCACGATGTGGTGGAGGATACTGGCGTTGCCATTACTGAAATTAGCGAACAGTTTGGTAAGCAAGTGGCAGATTTAGTTGAAGGTTTAACCAAGTTAGATAAAATTGAGTTTCAGAGCGCGGCGGCAGCACAAGCTGAAAACTTTCGTAAAATGCTGTTGGCGATGAGCCAAGATGTGCGGGTGATTTTGGTTAAACTGGCCGATAGATTGCACAATATGCAAACGCTAGAAGCCATGAAGCCAGAAAAACAAAAAACCATCGCGCGCGAAACGCTAGAAATTTATGCGCCGATTGCAAACAGGCTTGGCCTTAATCTTATCTATCAAGAGCTAGAAGATTTAAGCTTTAAACACTTACACCCCATGCGCCATCGCGTGATTGCCAAAGCCATTAAAATTGGACGCGGAAACCGCAAAGAGGTCATCAGCAAAATATTAGACGCGATTAAACAGCGTTTGGCAGACGCACAAATTGAGGCCGAAGTCACTGGACGTGAGAAACATTTGTATAGTGTTTATCGCAAAATGGCCATTAAACATACCGCTTTAGAGCAAATCCACGACATTTATGGTTTTAGAGTGTTGGTCAAAGATACCCAGAGTTGCTACTTAGCGCTAGGCAGCCTACATGCGCTCTACAAGCCGATTCCAGGCAAATTTAAAGATTTTATTGCCATACCCAAAGCCAATGGTTATCAATCGCTGCACACCACATTATTTGGTCCTTTTGGCACTCCCATAGAAGTGCAAATTCGCAGTGAAGATATGCATAAAATTGCCAACGCGGGTGTAGCGGCGCATTGGATGTATAAAACCACCGATGCTAACCTAACCGCCTTGCAGCAACAAACCCATCAATGGCTACAACGCTTGGTAGAGATTCAAACCGAGAGTGATGACAGTTACGAATTTTTAGAAAATTTTAAAGTCGATCTGTTCCCCGATGAAGTGTATGTATTTACCCCCAAAGGCAAGATATTAGCGCTTCCCAAAGGCTCTACAGCAGTAGATTTTGCATACGCTGTGCATACCGATGTAGGCAATAGCTGCGTGGCGGTTAAAATTAATAATGAGCTGGCACCACTTCGCACCGAGATGCACAACGGCGATAACGTGGAAATCATCACCGCACCACTAGCCAAGCCAAACCCTGCTTGGTTAAATTATGTGGTCACTGGCAAGGCGCGTTCGCATATTCGACATTATTTAAAAACGCTGCAAGCCACAGAATCTGCCCATTTGGGCGAACGTATGCTCAATATGGCCTTGCGCGCTTTGCATGTGGACCCTAGCGCGATAGGAGATAAGTTGTGGCACAAAATTATGCGCGATTATGGGGTGAAAGATAAATCGGAAATTTTGACCGATATTGGCCTAGGCAAGCGCGTGAGTTTAATGGTGGCACATCAATTAACCGCAGGCAATGCTGAGTTACATGGCTTTGAAAATGTTGGTGAAAACACTGGTGAAACCCCAAACCTAAAAACCGTTAAAAAACTCGATAGCATCACCATCAGCGGCTCTGAGGGCATGGCCGTTAAGTTTGCACCCTGTTGCAGGCCCATTCCAGGCGACCCAATTTTGGGTTTTATTAACAAAGATAAGGGCTTAATCATTCACACTCACGATTGCCCAACGATTAGAAAATTTAAGCTAGACCCCGATAAATGGCTGGATGTGGAGTGGGATTCGGATAATAAAAAACTGTTTAAAGTGAATGTACGCATGGTGGTGGCTAACCAACGCGGCATGTTGGCCAAAATCGCGGCGGGCATTTCAGATGTGGGCGCAAATATTGATAATGTAAGCGTAGAAGAGCCAGACGGTAGTCAATATGCCAACGTGAATTTTACCGTGCAAGTGCATGATCGAGTACATTTAGCCCATTTAATGCGTAGTTTACGCAAGATACCTGACGTGGTGCGTATTAATCGGGTGAAGGGTGTGCATAATGAAGAGAAAATCCAGTAGTGGGCAATGTTGAAATACGTTTTGCACGTTGTTGCAGTACTTTGCCGTACTAATCGTACTGTCTGCACTCCTGCGCCTAGTGCAAAATCGTATTTGAACATTGCAAAAGTTTGGGCAATCCTTGAAAAAGCTCTCTGAAATAAAAGCCTATAGCAAACCCGTCATCAGCAATCTTAACAAGCTTGGTATTGATAGCATTCAAGGCTTGTTGTTACATTTACCACTGCGCTATATCGATGAAACGCGCATCACCACTATTCGTGATTTGCGCCAAGGCGACGATGTGCAATGTGAAGGCGAAATAGTACATGCCGAAGTGACGTATAAGCCGCGCAAGGCTCTTATAGCAAGGCTAGAAGACGCAAGCGGGCAGCTCACTTTGCGTTTTTTACATTTTTATCCCAGCCAAATACATGCGCTAAAAGTTGGCACAAAATTGCGCGTTTACGGTGAAGTTCGCCACGGTTTTTTTGGTTACGAGATGGTACACCCGCAATGCAAAGCGGTGGGTGAAACCACCCCAGTGAAAGAGCTGCTAACCCCGATTTACCCCACCACGGCAGGCCTTACTCAGCCCAATATCCGCAAGGCGATACAGATTGCGCTAAATCTCAACAATACATCCCCTCCCCCTTCAAAGGGGAGGGCTAGGCTGGGGGTAGAATCGAGCGAAGGGGCAGAATCGTCTCAAATTGATAGCGTTTATCCCCATCCCGTCCTTCCCCCTAATGGTGGGAAGCAGCAGTTGGCCGAAACCCTGCCCGCAGGCGTTTATAAGAGTTTAAATTTACCTAGCTTTGCAACCAGTATCCATGCGCTTCACAGCCCTGCTCCCGATGCTAATTTAAGCGCGTTAGAAAACCGCACCACACCAGAATGGCGCAGATTGGCGTTTGACGAACTGCTGGCGCAGCAATTATCCATGCGCAAACATTACGCAAAACGCCGCAGTTTAAATGCGCCCGCGATTGAATCATCCCAAATTTTAGTGCCGCTAATGCTAAAAAACTTACCGTTTGAGCTTACCCATTCACAACAAAAAGTGATTGCCGAAATTGCACACGATTTAACCCAACCACACCCCATGCAGCGCCTGCTGCAAGGCGATGTCGGTAGCGGCAAAACCATCGTCGCCTGCATGGCGGCGTTGCAAGCCATAGAGCACGGTTGGCAAGTGGCACTAATGGCACCCACTGAAATTTTGGCCGAGCAACATTATAAAAAGTTTGAAACTTGGTTAAAGCCGTTAAACCTGACTATTGCTTGGTTGACTGGCAGCCAAAGCAAAAAGGAACGTGAGTTAGCACTTGCTAACATCGCCACAGGCCACGCCCAGCTTGCCGTTGGTACACATGCTTTATTTCAAGATGCAGTGAATTTTAAAAAATTAGGTTTAGCGATTATCGACGAACAACATCGTTTTGGTGTGCAACAACGCTTGGCGCTACGCAAAAAAGGCGAGCCAGAGCCGCACCAACTCATGATGACTGCCACGCCGATTCCCCGCACTTTATCCATGAGTTATTTTGCCGATTTAGATGTGTCGGTGATTGATGAGCTGCCGCCAGGCCGCACGCCAATTGTCACAAAGCTGGTTTCGGATGAACGCCGCGACGAAATTTTGCAACGCGTGCGCGAGGCCTGTATGGCTGGCAGCCAAGCCTACTGGGTGTGCCCACTAATTGAGGAAAGTGAGGCGCTACAACTGCAAACGGCTAACGACACCTTCGCGCACATGCAAAACGAATTCCCCGAACTAAAAATCGGCCTAGTGCATGGCCGCATGAAACCCGCCAAAAAACAAGCTGTGATGCAGGCCTTCAGCAATGGCGAGACGCAATTGCTAGTCGCCACCACCGTGATAGAGGTGGGCGTCGATGTGCCTAACGCCAGCTTAATGGTCATTGAACACGCCGAACGCTCTGGCCTGAGCCAATTGCACCAACTACGTGGGCGCGTAGGGCGCGGCGCGGCCAAAAGCACCTGCATTCTGCTCTATCAAAACAAACTCTCAGAAACTGCGCGTGCCAGATTAAAAGTAATCTATGAAAACACCGATGGTTTTATCATCGCGCAGGCGGATTTACATTTACGCGGCCCAGGCGAATTTTTAGGCACCCGCCAAAGTGGTGTGCCCATGCTAAAAATTGCCGATTTAGAACGCGATGCCGATTTATTAGAAATAGCTAAAAATATGGCAGATAGGTTGATAAAAGAATATCCGCAAGCGGTAGAAGCGCATTTGGAAAGATGGTTAAGTCATGCGGGTGAATTGGTCAAAGTATAACTACATCATCATTCTGAGCACAGCTAAAGAATGCAGAAGTTTTTACGCGCTTAATGGGTTTTCGGCAAGTTCCAAGATGACAAGCTACCAAGTAAATTACATGAACTAAGATTTATTTGCTTGCGCTAGTCGGGGGCGGGTTTATGCGATAATTCAACCGTGAAAATTCAACAGAAACATGCGTATCCGAGTCAGCATTGGCTTAAAAAGCCGATAATAATCGGTGCTTATCGCAAGTGGCTCATCGATAACGGCTCGCTTACGGCGCGATTAAAGGCGCGCTACAACGATTTTGCCGTGCGACCAGTGCTATTAAAAAACGCCAAAGCGTTTACCGATGAATCTGCGTTACTAGGCCTGAAAGCCAGCCAACATACGCTGATTCGCGAGGTGTTGTTGATGGGCGGCAATCAACCCGTGGTATTTGCACATAGCGTATTACCAAAGACTTCGCTGCGAGGCGCATGGAATGGACTTGGTAGGCTAGGCAACAAACCACTTGGTGCGACTTTGTTTGCTAACCCAAAAGTGAAACGCACGCCATTAGCATATAAAATGCTGTCAAAGCACCACCCAATATCCGTGCGTGTTGCACAGCACATGCAAATATCGCCAAAAGCATTGTGGGCGCGGCGCTCGGTGTTCAGTTTAAATTGCGCTAAAATTCTCGTTACAGAAGTATTTTTGCCCCAATTATTAAAATGAGATGTTAATTTAAATTTTATCAACTATTAACCCTCCAGCCGTCATTCTGAGCTTAAGGTTTAATTTAGGCGAAGAATCCAGTTTTTCGGTTTATTCGAGTTTAAAAGCTTTCTTCGCTACGCTCAAAATGATGGTAACTATAGTGTTTGACGCGATTAGCAATAAGTTAAGGTGTAAAAATGAACTTAGAAAATCTAAATAAAAAACTAGACGCTTATGAGCGCTTAATGCGGCTAGATAAACCGATTGGCATTTTGCTATTGTTATGGCCAACGCTATGGGCGTTGTGGCTGGCTTCGCGCGGTAATCCTGATTGGATTACGCTGTTGATTTTTGTGACTGGAACCGTACTCATGCGAAGCGCGGGCTGTGTGATGAACGACATTGCAGACCGCAACTATGATGGCTTAGTGGAGCGCACAAAAAATCGCCCACTTGCGACAGGCGAGGTAAGCGTGAAAGAGGCTTATTTATTGGCTGCTGGCTTAGCTTTAATGGCTTTTGCGTTAGTGTTGTTGTTTAATAAAACCACCATTATGTTGTCGTTTGCGGCTTTATTTTTGGCTGCCACCTACCCATACACCAAGCGTTTTTTAGCCATTCCACAAGCGTATTTGGGCGTGGCATTTGGCTTTGGCATCCCCATGGCATTTGCGGCAGTAAATGATTATATTCCGCCACTGGCATGGATTTTATTAACCGCAAACGTATTTTGGGCGATGGCTTACGATACGCAATATGCTATGGTGGATAGGGATGATGATATGGAAATTGGCATTAAATCTTCGGCGATATTTTTTGGCAAATACGATGTGATTGCAGTGATGATTTGCTATGCGATTATGCTGGGGTTGCTGGCGTATGTGGGTAAATTTATGGGTTTTGGAAAGTATTATTTTATCGGCCTAGTAACCGCTCTGCTATTGGTCTGTAGGCAATACATTTTAATTAAATCACGCGATAAATCACATTGTTTTAAAGCATTTTTGCACAACAACTGGATTGGTTTGGTATTATTTGTTGGGCTGGCTGCTGAGTATTATTTGCACCGTTAATGTTATGTGAATTCGGCCTATTTATATTCGGTTAAGTTAAATTCAAACAGGGTTTCTTTTGCTTCAAGTTGCATTTGAGCCGCGTCTTTCGAATTTTCTAATAATGGCAGCTCATCCATTAGCAGTAGTTTCTCTGCTTTATTAGCTGCAATCTGTGCATCTTTTAATTCTTTCAACGCCAGTTTTTTCTCATCTAATTGTATCACTGTGGCTTTAGAACCGAGGTCCTGGGTAATGCTTTTAAGCAATAATAATTCTTCTAGCACACTTTTTTCAAAACCTGCCCTAGTTTCTAAGCGGCTGTTGTAAATTAAATCGTCTAAATATACTAACGCTGCTGGCGTACCCCAAACACCTTGTAAGCCAGCATTTAAGCGGGGGAAATCTTCAAAGTGCTGTTTTGGGCTGGCCTCATCGTTAGTAAAAGCCGCAATGCGGATATTAAAGTGCTCTTTACATTCTAGCGCGGTTTGTTCATAAACCCCTTGCATGTTTTCTTTAGCCAGCAAATCGAGCAAAAACAACCAAATAGTGACCGATTGTTTTGGGAAATCGAGCAAATGATTTTGCAATAATTGAATGGCTAAACTGGTGCGACCATGTGATAAAAATACATCGGCGTGATCCAAAATATTATGTTCTGCATCAAACTCTTCAACAGAAAAGGGCGTTACTGTAGTATTGGAAGGTTCAAAAACACTGGATTTTTCTGTTGAAATTTCGTCCGTGCTGCTAAATTCTTGACGTGTTAAGGGTGCAAAATAATCATCATTGGTTTTAAATACCTCCAAATTAGCAGAGTTGTTGGTAGTTTGGTCGGCGCTTAAAAAGGCCAACTCTGCTTCTGCCAGCTGTTGAATTTGGCGGCGGCTGCGTAATTTTTCGGCAATAGTCAGGCCGCTTAATAACAGCGCGCCACCCAGTATGTAGCCCAACCAGTCTAGCTTGTTGCTCGAAGCATTGGCTTGTTCCAGTTGCTGCGTTTTTATATTATTCTCTGCAATTTTACTTTCAGCAATTTTATTTTCGGCTTTTAGTTTTTGGTTAGCTTGCAGCAAAGTGTTAATTTGTTTCTCTAAATGTAGCATACGATTATTTAAAACGGTCGCTTCATCTTGCATTTCAATACTGGCCATGGCTCCTTCTGGGGCTGCTTCTGCGATGAAATGTAGTTCTTTGTCAAGGCGTAAATTAGCTGTATGTTGATTGTTGCTTGAGATTTCTCCAGCAGAAATACTTAGGCGCGGTTTATTCACGAGGGCGTCATTTTCAGCTCCGCCAGATGGTTTTACATTGGTCTTTTCATCGTTATAGCCAGCAGTTAATACAACGTTTTTATTGGATTTTCTGTTATTTTTTTGTTTTTTTGCAGAAGATTTTTTTGTTGAAGTTGCCGCTATTTTTACCGTTTGTGCCTGCACAACTAATTCAGTGGTCTCATCTACTCGGGTACTCGCGCTATCCTCAACTAATGTTGCCTCTTCTGTAAGCATGTTTTCAGTTTCAGTATTCTGTGATGAGTCTGCTACTAATGGGGGGTCTAGTAATAGCACGTAATCACGACGAATATTGAAATTGCACTCTGCCATTAGAATAAGACTAGTAATGGGTTCAGTGATGATTTGTTGAGTGGTAATAGTCAGGGTCGCAGTATCACCAACAATTTTAGAAAGCTTAAAATTAGCGCTACTGATTGGATTTTCAGCAAAAGTGTCATTAATTACGCTAAAGCAAGCTTCACTTTTAAGCTCGCTGGCACCTTGTATTTTAATGCTAGCATTTAGCGGCTGGCCAAGATGCGATTTTATATTAATATTACCTAAACCAAGTGCATACACTTTATTTTGTGCACAAAACGCCAAAACGGCTAAGGCGGTAATAACTGCTTGTTTAATTGTATAATTGCTTCGCATATTGTTAACCTGTTCTACTAATATCATATTCTATTAGTTATTATTTAAATAGTTGTTAGCAATCAGCGTGCCAACTAAATAAATCTATGACATCTAATTGTAGATTATAAGTGATATTAAAAATTGGATATTAATCTATTTTTATAATTGACAAGCCTTTGCTCAAAAGCATATAATCCGCCCTCTTGATTTTATTAAGCTGTACATTGTGTATGGCGCTGGGTAGTTTGATATGAATATTTTCTCTGGAAAAACTTTTTCTGCTAAATCGCATGAAGTAAAGCGCGATTGGTTTGTTGTAGACGCAACGGATTTAGTGTTAGGTCGTTTAGCGAGTGCAGTAGCACATCGCTTACGCGGCAAACATAAAACTATCTACACGCCACACGTTGATACTGGTGATTACATCGTGATTATTAACGCGGACAAAATTAAAGTGACAGGCGCTAAGGCTGATGGCAAGTTATACCACAGCCACTCTGGTTATCCAGGCGGCATCAGCACAACCACTTTCTCTAAAATGCAAGATAAGTTTCCAGGTCGCGCTTTAGAAAAAGCTGTTAAAGGTATGCTACCAAAAGGCCCATTGGGCTATGCAATGATTAAAAAAATGAAAGTTTATGCTGGCGACAAGCATGAACACGCTGCACAACAACCACAAGCATTGACGATCTAAGGAAAAGACGAATGATTGGTAAATACAATTATGGTACAGGCCGCCGCAAAAGCTCAGTAGCGCGCGTGTTTATGAAAGTTGGTAAAGGTAATATCGTGGTAAACGATAAGCCTGTGGACGAATATTTCTCACGTGTAACTGCGCGTATGATTTTGCGTCAACCATTAGAATTGACTAATAACTTAACTAGCTTTGACATTATGATTAATGTGATTGGCGGTGGTGAGTCTGGCCAAGCAGGTGCTGTGCGTCATGGCATTACACGTGCTTTGATTGATCATGATGCAACATTAAAAAGCGCATTATCTCAAGCTGGCTTTGTAACGCGTGATGCGCGTGAAGTTGAACGTAAAAAAGTCGGCTTACGCAAAGCGCGTCGTCGTAAACAATTCTCTAAACGCTAATGGCTGTTTAACGCTTCACAAGGCGTCTAGTATTGAAAAAGGTCGCGTTAGCGGCCTTTTTCATTTATGGTTTAAAATCTAATTTGGTTTGGATTAAGTAAATATAGTAAATATGGCAACTAAAAAATTAAAAATTGGTATTGTTGGCGGCACTGGCTACACAGGTGTTGAATTATTGCGTCTATTGGCAGTGCATCCACATGCAGAGTTGACGTGCATTACCTCGCGTGGTGAAGCGGGTCTGCCCGTGGCCGATATGTTCCCCAGCTTGCGGGGCTATGTGGATTTGGCTTTTAGCGACCCTGCAACTGCTAACTTAAGCGCGTGTGATGTGGTGTTTTTTGCAACGCCACACGGCGTGGCCATGAGTCAAGCGCAAGCTTTGTTAGATGCTAACGTAAAAATTATCGATTTAGCCGCTGACTTTAGGCTGCAAGATACCGCTGTTTTTGAGCAATGGTACAAAATGCCTCACGCATGCGCCGATATTTTGAAAGATGCAGTTTATGGTATTCCCGAGCTTTATCGCGATAAAATTAAAAATGCTCAAGTGATTGGTAACCCTGGTTGCTACCCAACCACTGTGCTACTAGGATTAGCACCCTTGCTAGAGCAGGGCTTGATTGATTTTACAGCACCGATTATTGCAGATTGCAAATCAGGCGTTTCAGGCGCGGGTAGAAAAGCCGAAGTCGCCACTTTGTTTGCAGAATCCAGCGATAATATGAAAGCCTATGGTGTTGCTGGGCATAGACATCATCCAGAAATTCAGGCGCAGATTACAAAAATCGCAGGCAAAGAGGCACAGTTTATATTTGTGCCGCATTTAATCCCAATGATTAGAGGCATGCTCTCGACTATTTATGTGAAACTATCAAACAAGGCCAGCAGTGTCGATTTGCAGGCCTTATTTGAAAAGCGTTATGCCAATGAACAATTTGTGGATGTATTAACCGCTGGCACTATGCCTGAAACCCGCTCTGTGCGGGGGTCTAACCAGTTACGCATGGCTTTACATAAGCAGGCGGATACAGGCTATTTAACCATCGTAGTCGTGCAAGATAACTTGGTAAAAGGCGCGGCTGGGCAAGCGGTACAAAATATGAATATTATGTTTGGCCTACAAGAAAACGCAGGCCTAAAAGTTGTACCGCTGCTACCTTAATAAGACCACCGCAATGAGGCCGCCACAATGAGACCACCGCAATGAGACCTGTAGATCGCAGAGTTCGCCGCCATTTTGGGCTTACCGCAAGGCGCGTAGCGGTGCGCTCACAGCGCCCTTGGTATTTTCAAGTGCTGATGGCCGCCTTATTTGTGGCCATAGGTTTTGCTATAGCTTATTGGATGTTGCATGATGCAGAGAATTTGCATGAAAAATTAAAGCAAACAACACTTGAAAATAGAGATTTAGAGACTAAATTAGTAGGAGCGCAGCGTGAGCTGCAAGTAGAATTGGCGACTAACAATAACCTTGCCAAAGAGCTTGCAAGCGTTCAAGATGAGAACCTTAAGATAAAAGAAGATATATTCTTTTATAAAAATATGCTTAATGGCAAAAAGCCAAGGTAATTTTCAATTAAAGCCAAGCTAAAACTAAGCTAAAACCAAGCTGAACTAAGTATTAATAGTTAAGGGAAACCATGTTTTTTAAAAAAGCCTATAAAATAGATAACCGAATCGATACTTTGGTTGGTGCCGATACGCGTATAGAGGGCGATTTGCACTTTAGCGGCGGCTTACGCGTAGATGGCGCTATTCGTGGCGATGTTTCAGAGCAAAATAGCAACCCGAGTACGCTTATTTTAAGTGAGCATGGTCGTATTGAAGGTTCGGTGAGTGCGGCCAAAATTGTGATTAATGGCAAAGTGATTGGCGCGGTGAAATCTAGCCATTTTATTGAGTTGCAGAGTAAAGCGCGCATCACGGGTGATTTATATTACAAATCGCTTGAGATGCACACGGGCGCGGTGATAGAAGGAAAATTAGTCTATTTGGGCGACAACTTGCCAGAAGATGCAGCCTGATTTTATAGGTTGAACATTTGGCCAAATTAATGGTCACTATGAGTGAGAATTTAGGAGTAAAAAATGAATACAGTTACAGATGTAAAAGGTACAGACATGCCAGATGTAGAAATGCCAACTCCATTGGTGTTCACCGATAACGCGGCCAAAAAAGTCAAAGAATTGATTGACGAAGAAGGCTCGCCCGACCTTAAACTACGCGTGTTTGTAAGTGGTGGTGGCTGTTCGGGTTTTCAATACGGCTTTACCTTTGAAGAAGAAGTAAACGAAGACGACACACAAGTGATGAAAGATAGCGTGACTTTGTTAATCGACCCAATGAGCTTGCAATACTTGATGGGCGCAGAGATTGATTACCAAGACAACTTGCAAGGCTCACAATTTGTGATTCGCAATCCGCAAGCGCAATCTACTTGCGGCTGTGGTTCATCTTTCTCGGTCTAGCGTTTTTGGTTTAAACGTTTTAAGTGTAAACTTAAGCCCGAATGAAGAAGCTCTTTTTAATTTTAATGATGTGCTTATTGCCTTACCAATTTGCTTGGGCAATGGTGGCAAGTTACGACACGCATGGTGTGCAAGACACCGATGTGCATTTTGGCCATCATGAGCACGTTGCCCTAGCAGATGATGTAAATCAGTCACCTGATGCCAATCAATCTACAGATTTAAACAGCACGCAAAATCATTTGCATCTTGGTTTTCTGCATCTATCTTGCGGCGAGTTAATTGGCCATACGCTACCAGTGTTTGAGCAGCAAGCCATTCATTTTGTCACGCCCTACACATTCAGCTATTATTCCCCACCAAACTCCCAGCCAGAACGTCCCAATTGGACATCGCTCGTCTAGTTCGGCGAGCCGTCACTTAGCAACACCTACCTCAATTAAAACGCTCGCCGATTTTTCTATTTTAGGAGAACGGCATGCGTACGACTCGATTTTTGTTTAAGGTATTACTTTGTTTAAGCGCACTCAATGGCTTAGTGTTTGCTGCGGAAAATGTTGGTGAAAATACTATTGAAAACACCAGCCTAGCAAAGGTTAGCTTAGACGAAGCCACAGCGCTTGCCTTGCAGGCCAACCCACAACTGGCAGTTGCGCTACGCGGGCGCGAGGTAGAAAGCGGCCAAGCGCTACAAGCGCAGGCGCGCCCAAACCCAACGCTATCGGCAGAAATAGAAGATTTACGCAGCCGATATCGAAATACCACATTGCTCATCAGCCAGCAGTTAGAAACGGCAGGCAAGCGCGATATGCGTATGGCGGCGGCAGAGGCTAATATAGCGCTGGCAGACGCCGATATTCGTATTGCCCAAGCTGAAACCAGCGCTAAAGTGTATGCGGCGTTTTATCAAGTATTGGCCGCGCAACAGGCGCAAACACTCGCAACTGAGCTATTGCAAATTGCCAGCACTTCAAAAAATGCATCTGCCAAGCGCGTGCTGGCAGGCAAAGTTTCACCCGTAGAAGAAACTAAAGCTAAAGTGGCTGAGGCAGGCGCTAAAATTGAGCTGGCAAACGCGAGCCAACAATTAGCCGCAGCTAAAAAGCGCTTGAGCAGTTTGTGGGGTAAAGGCTTAGATAGCAGTGAAAGCGCGTTTACCGCAAGCGGCGAGTTAGAAAACTTTAAGCCAATGCCTGCACTTAGTGAGCTAATGGCGCAATTGCCAGCATCGCCACAGCTTAAAAAAGCCAGCTTGGCAATTACCCAAAAACAAGCCTTCAGCAATATTGAAAAAGCCAAGCAAACGCCCGATGTGACCTTAAGCCTGGGCGCAAGACGCAATGAAGAACTAGGTGGCATCACGCAAGCCATTATTGGCGTATCGGTGCCCATTCCTTTGTTTGATAAAAATCAAGGCGGTTTACAAAGTGCTAAGGCGCGCGAACTGCAATCGCAAGATGAAAAATCTGCGCTAGAAAATCAATTAGCCACTGATCTGGCAGATGCTTACAACCGCAGACAAACGCAAGTGGAAGCAAGCAAAATGGTTAAAAATGATATTTTGCAAGGCGCACAAAGCGCTTATGAGGCCGCGCGCAAAGGCTTTGAATTTGGCAAATTTAGCTTTTTAGAAGTATTAGATGCACAGCGCACCTTATTTCAGGCAAAAACACAATACATTCAAACACTAGCACTGGCGCGCCTTGCAGAGGCAGATATGCAAAGCATATTAGGCGCGGTATTTTATGAAAATATTAGCTTTAAGGAATTACCATGAAATTAACAAAACAAATGTGGCTAGTTGTCGCCATTATATTGCTTGGAATTATAGCAGCAGGCTTGATTTTAAAAACGGATAAACCCATGGCAGAGGATGGTCATGGCGAACATGCTGAAGAAGCTGATGCAACAGGTGAACATGCGAATCATGCAGGCGAGCATGCAGATGAAGCAGAAATTGCCATGCCGCCAAAACATGGTGAAGCTGGGCATGACCACGAAAAAGATCATTTGCCAGCACTGCAAAAAATACAAAAAAATAGCGATGATGGGCATGATCATGCCGCCATGCTAACTGAGAGCGTAAAAGGCCCGCATGGCGGTAAGTTGTTTACCGATGGCGATTATGCAGTAGAAGTGACGATTTTTGAGCAAAATCAACCGCCGCAGTTTAGGCTTTACACGTATTTAAATTGCAAGCAAATGATGCCTAAAGACTCATCGATTCAATTAATAGTGTCACGCTTAGGTCGCGCCGCAGAAATATTCAAATTTGCGCCAGAAAACGATTATTTAACTTCAAAAGTAACGGTCACTGAACCGCATTCATTTAAAGTAGCGATTGATGCAACACACGCAGGTAAGCGCCATGAGTTTGGTTACGACCAAGTTGAAGCGCGTGTGACATTGACAAGTGAGCAACTGAAACATAATGCCATAGAAGTACTGACCGCTGCGCCTGCTAACATTCAAACCAATTTGCGCTTGATTGGGCAAATTCAACTCAATGCAGATAATGCTGTGCAAGTATTGCCGCGCATTAGCGGCGTGGTAAATAGTGTGGCGGTAAATGTGGGCGATACAGTAAAAAAAGGCCAAACTTTGGCGATTATTACTAGCCCGACACTGGTTGAAAATCATGGTGATTTAGCCGCCGCGCGACAACGCTTAAGCTTGGCCAAAACCACATTAGTGCGCGAAGAAACCTTGTGGCGCGAGAAAATATCGGCCGAGCAAGATTATTTGGCGGCTAAAAATGATGTGCAGCTAGCGCAAATTGAAGTGTCGCGCCAACAACAAAAACTCACCAGTATGGATGTAGTACCCAGCGGCAATGGCTATGCGCTTAAATCACCCATTAACGGCGTGATAACACGCAAGCAGGTGATTAGCGGGCAAGTGATCGAACTGTCGCAAATATTGTTTGAAGTGGCCGATTTAAACTCAGTGTGGGCAGAAATCAGCATTCCCACCAAAGATTTGGGCGTGGTTAAGGTTGGGCAAAGCGTGTCGGTTAGCGCCACCGCTTTTGCCCAAACTGAAGCGGGTAAAATTACCTACATTGCCCCGCTGATTGACGCACAAAGCCGCACCGCTACTGCGCGCGTGGTGCTTAATAATCAAAAAAGAAACTGGCTAGTTGGCTTGCCTGTGAATATTGATTTAGTGGCAAATGAAGTGAATGTGCCACTAGCGGTTTCAGTTGAGGCGATACACAGCCTGCACTATGGCGATGTGGTGTTTGGCCGCTATGGCGAATATTTTGAAGCACGACCAGTTGAGTTAGGCCGTCGCGATAGCAAATATGTAGAAGTGCTATCTGGTTTAAACGAAGGCGAACAATATGCGGCAGGCAACAGTTTTGTAGTAAAAGCCGAGCTTGGCAAAGCGGGAGCTAGCCATGACCATTAAGCCAGAAAATAATGATTTAGAAAGTGCTGATATAGATCCGCATGATTTAAAAATAAACAGCGCGAAAGGCTTTTTTGAGAAGTTAATCGCTTTTGCCATTGATCAGCGCTGGCTAGTCATGCTGGTTAGCTTGAGCGTAGCCATCATGGGTATCATAAGCTATCAACAATTACCGATTGATGCAGTGCCCGACATTACTAATGTGCAAGTGCAAATTAACACAGGTGCGGCTGGATACTCACCGCTAGAAACTGAGCAGCGCATTACTTACCCCATAGAAACCGCGATGGCAGGGCTGCCTCATTTGGAAGAAACGCGGTCTATTTCGCGTTATGGATTATCGCAAGTGACCGTGGTGTTTAAAGAAGGCACCGATATTTACTTTGCGCGCCAGCTAGTGGCAGAGCGAATTGCACAAGTAAAAGAAAAGTTGCCTGCAGGCATTAGCTCTGAAATGGGGCCAACCGCCACAGGATTGGGCGAAATTTTTATGTGGACTGTCTCTGCCACACCAGGCGCACTAAAACCTGATGGCACGCCTTATACCGCCATGGATTTGCGTGAAGTGCAAGATTGGATTATTAAGCCGCAATTG
Source organism: Methylotenera sp. (assembly GCA_031369365.1). GTDB lineage: Bacteria > Pseudomonadota > Gammaproteobacteria > Burkholderiales > Methylophilaceae > Methylotenera_A. Next base: position 6,168 of record JANMOP010000062.1, on the reverse strand, counting down.
CGTAATGTGCCAGGCGTGACAGAAATCAATACGGTGGGCGGCTACAGTAAGCAGTATCAAATTGCTCCCAATAGCGAGGCCTTGGTGAGTTACGGCTTAACACTCACCGATATAGTGCATGCGCTAGAGCGCAATACTAGCAACGTGGGTGCTGGGTATATCGAAAAATCAGGCGAGCAGTATTTAATTCGCGTGCCAGGCCAGCTGGTTGCCAATCGTGTGAATTCCACACAAATACTTAACGATTTGGGCAATATTGTGGTTGATACCCGTAACGGCACGCCTATTCGTGTGCAAGACGTGGCAACGGTTGCTATTGGCAGCGATTTACGCACAGGTGCGGCCACCATGAATGGTGAAGAAGTGGTTCTGGGCACAGTATTTATGTTGACGGGCGAAAATAGCCGTACAGTCTCGCAGGCGGTAGCAATAAAGCTAGCAGAAGTGAATAAAACACTTCCTGCGGGCATTACGGCCAATGCCGTTTACGACCGTACTATTTTGATTGATAAAGCCATTAACACCGTTAAAAAGAATCTAATTGAAGGTGCATTGTTAGTCATCGCCATCTTGTTTATATTTTTGGGCAATATACGCGCCGCCATTATTACCATGTGCGTGATTCCGCTGGCCATGTTAATGACGTTTACTGGCATGGTATCTAACAAAATTAGCGCCAATTTAATGAGCTTAGGCGCGCTAGATTTCGGCATTATTATTGATGGTGCGGTAGTGATTGTAGAAAACGCCATGCGCCGCCTTGCCCATACGCAAGGCACGTTAGGCCGCAATTTAACCAAGCAAGAGCGATTCAGTGAGGTATTCTCTGCCGCGCGCGAGGCTAGGCGACCGTTGATTTACGGCCAACTAATTATTATGGCGGTGTATTTACCCATTTTTGCGCTGTCAGGGGTAGAGGGCAAAATGTTCCACCCCATGGCGTTTACGGTGGTGATTGCTTTAATCGCGGCCATGATTATTTCGGTGACTTTTATCCCCGCTGCCATTGCACTTTTTGTGACTGGTCGCGTAGAAGAAAAAGAAAATTTTGTGATGCGATGGGCCAAAAAAATCTACACGCCCGTGCTAGATTGGACGCTCATCAATAAAGCCGTGGTGCTGACGCTGGCAGTAACAACCGTGGTGCTTAGCGGCTTGCTTGTCACCCGCATGGGCAGCGAATTTGTGCCTAGTTTAGATGAAGGCGACATCGCTTTACATGCGCTGCGTATTCCAGGCACCAGCTTAAGCCAAGCCATTACCATGCAGCAAGAGTTAGAAAAAACCATTAAAACATTTCCACAAGTGGAAAGAATATATGCCAAGCTAGGCACGGCAGAAATCGCCACCGACCCCATGCCGCCTAGCGTAGCAGACACTTTTATCATTTTAAAACCACGGTCAGAGTGGCCAGACCCCACATTAACTAAAAATGGATTTATCGCCCAGCTACAAGCGGCTGTGGCCAAAGTGCCAGGTAACAACTATGAATTTACTCAGCCCATTCAAATGCGTTTTAATGAGTTGATTTCTGGCGTGCGTAGTGATGTGGCGGTAAAAGTGTTTGGTGATGATTTAGAAAGCATGGCCGAAACCGCTGAAAAAATTGCCGAAGTGCTGGAAAAAACCCAAGGCAGTGCCAATGTAAAAGTCGAGCAAACCACTGGTTTACCTGTGCTTACGGTGAATATCGACCGTGAAAAAATTGCACGTTTGGGTGTGAATATGGAAGATATTCAAACCGCTGTGAGCATTGCCATGAACGGTGCACATGCTGGTGCGGTGTATGATGGCGATAGGCGCTTTGATATTATGGTGCGGCTAGATGAATCGCAGCGCGGGGACACGCAAATGTTAGAACGCTTGCCGATTAAGCTGAAAGTGAACGACAGCAACACTTATATGCGCTTAAGCGAGCTGGCGACATTAGATGTGGCGCAAGGTGCCAACCAGTTTAGCCGCGCCAATGGTAAGCGCAATGTGGTGGTTACCGCCAATGTGCGTAATCGCGACATCGGCAGCTTTGTGGCCGAAGCGCAAGCAGGCATTGCCACAAATGTAAAAATACCCTCTGGCAATTGGTTAGAATGGGGTGGCACATTTAAGCAATTGAAATCTGCGGCTGACCGTTTAAAAGTCGTTATTCCGCTGGCCTTGTTGATTGTATTTATGCTGCTATACGCTGTATTCAACAACTTTAAAGATGGTTTAATCGTCTTCAGCGGCATACCGTTTGCGCTCACGGGCGGCGTCACTGCACTGTGGCTTGCTGGCATTCCACTATCCATCTCGGCAGGCGTGGGCTTTATCGCGCTCTCTGGCGTGGCGGTGCTCAACGGTTTAGTGATGATTACCTTTATCAACAATTTACGCCTTGAGGGAAAAGCCATCAATGAAGCGGTGCATGAAGGCGCATTAACAAGGCTGCGCCCCATTTTAATGACTGCCTTAGTGGCCTCATTCGGCTTTATCCCCATGGCAATTGCCACAGGCGTGGGTGCAGAAGTGCAGCGACCATTGGCGACCGTGGTGATTGGCGGCGTGTTGTCATCTACCTTGCTCACCTTGCTGGTGCTGCCTTTGCTTTATAGCATGGTGCATCGCAAAAACGCATGATTTTTAATCAACACGCCTTTATACATACCAAATGAAAAAACTTATTTATTTACTATTTATTTTAATGGTCACCAGCTGTGGCAAAGAGGCACAAAAATACACAGCTGTTCCAACAGGCTCAACAGTGCTTGTTTTGGGGGATAGTTTAAGCTACGGCACTGGTGCAAATAATGGCGCAAATACGGGTGAAGATTACCCTAGCTTGCTTGCAAAAAGCACAGGTTGGAACATCATCAACAAAGGTGTGCCAGGCGATACCACAGCAGGCGGTTTAGCGCGTTTGCCCGCATTGTTAACAGAGCATCAACCAAAATTATTGATAGTAGAATTAGTCGGCAATGATTTGTTGCACCAAACAGCACCTGCTGAAATTACTAGCAATTTAAAAGCCATTTTGTCAGCGGCCAAAGCACAAGGCATTCAAGCTATTTTGGTGGCCATTCCAGAAATTAGCCCGTTAAAAGCCACTTTTGGCAATTTGTCCGATCATCCCTTGTATGAAACCGTTGCCACAGAAACCAATACGCCGCTGATTGCCGAAGTGTTTTCAAATGTGCTATCAGATAAAGATTTAAAATCAGACCAAATTCACGCCAATGCCAAGGGCTATGCGGTGGTAAGCGACGAATTACGAGAAAAATTAAAAGCACAAGGCTTTTTACATTGATTTAAACATGCCCTGCAAGGCAACATCCATGCGGAGATGGTGTTTCTCACATTCCAACGCAACTTGGAATCCAGCGGCCTTATATCCTCACACGATAAATATCCTCGCCCTATAAGTATCCTCGCACTAAAGGGTGCTGAGGAGCGGATAATATGGTGGAACATAAGCCAATCTCTTCGCTTATCGGCTACCTGTTTCTTTTGTCAAATTTTGTAGCCTTGACGAAGAATAAACAGAATCAAAGCTTAATTATATTTAACCGATTTCATTTTATTCATCGATGCTAGCTTGCTAACGAATATGTTAAGATTAATTCTGATTAGCTCGTCGAGAGATTGTTTTGCCGCTGAGAATTTTCTGAATAGTGGCGGGCATCAGCGTAAGTACTTTATGTACTACTAGCAGTGCAATTAACGTTGCAAATGGTGCCACAACAAAAAAAACTGCATACGGCCATGCCAAATCGTTGCCGAAAAACTTCTGCCATGCACCCCAGAACAACAACATAATCGTCGCATGTGAGAGAAACATCAGGTACGCCAAGGACTCTAAACGTGCAATCAGTTTGCCAACTTTTGTTCGGCTTAAAGCAATAGCTGTAATTAAGAAACAAGATGCTACCGCTAAGCGCAAGGCAGTGTTCGGTAAATTTTTACCATAATTGGCCTCAAGGGCGGGGATAAAGTAAACCAACGCAAGTGCTATTAATAGTGTAGTTAAGAGCTTAAAAGCTGTATTAAGCGTAGGGATGAGTTGGTTGCTTTGAAGCGCCATATAGATTCCTACTGTGAAAAACATCAAGATATTTGGCCTCATAATGACGGGGGCAAAACCAATAGTTAATCCTGCCAGCCAGATTATTCCCACACCTGCGAAACCGAGGCGCTTGATGAACTGGAGTATTAAAGGTAGCAGCAGAGAACAGATAAAAATGTCACGCAAAAAGTTGAGCGCAGTAGTGGCAGAACCATAATTGTAGCCAGTCAGTCTGTCAGCAATCAATGACGGAGTCAGCTGATTAAAGGGTAAGAGATCGCGAATGATACTAGTTTGAGCGCCAGTTAGCCAAAGAATGATTAGCGATAGCACGATGATGACTACATTCCACGTGATTAGTGGAGTAATCAGAGTTTGCCATCTTTCCTTAGCGTACATCCACCAATTTGATCGTCGGCTATAGGCCGATATAGCTAGATAGCCGCCTAACACGCTTAGGGCTGGCACACTGGCGCGACCTAACACATCGGACAAAATGTATCCTAATTGAGCCAAATATTCAGGTATTTCACCTGTCCAGCTATCTTTGCCTGGGTTTACATGCACATAGGTCATAAAAAAAATGCACATTACTCGACAAATCTTAATTGCTAGCGAATCGCTTTCTGTCATTGATTATTCCAGATTTGTTGTTATTGTGAATGATGCAATCTACAAGGCTTAACTAAATGGTAAAAATAAGCGTCGTTCAAATTAATCATAAGTTATGTAAAGCATAGGTTAAATTGAGCGAGGGTGCAAGCCATGCAAAAATGACTATATGCGAAAGGAGTATGTCGTTTTCGACGCATCCGTTTTGAATGCAATGTTAGAATAAAAACCACGGAGAAATCAGGCTGTGTTCAATATTGTTAGAAAAGAATTAGGTCTTACAAACTCGATTAATATGCGCTGTAAGGCAATATGCATGCGGGTGGAAGCGCCGTTATTCCGGACTGGATACGCAACACAGAGGCTTAATTCCCTCGCACTTTAAGGGATTAGTAGAGACTTGGCGGATGTGGTTGATCAGCCTAGTCGCATACTTAGTTGTTCTATCAGAGGGTTGGGGAGAGGGTAAAATGGTTAAGCATGAAACATTCTTTGTTGTTGCTCCGCGACCCTATTTCTTTTGTCATATTTTGTAGCCTTGATGAAGGAAAAGCGGAATCAAGGCTTAGGTATATTTAACCTCGATTTCATTTTATTGCATCGAGGCTACGCTTGCTTAAGTTCTCTGAGTGCCTGCCTAGAAACCTGTATTGATGCAGATAAACCAAGCCCTGCCATTATTAGTGCAACTAGTAAATCAGGCCAAGAACTACCACTGCCAAACACGCCGACGGCGGCAAGTATGACCGCTAGATTGCCAATAGCGTCATTACGGCTACATAACCAGACAGAACGCATATTGGCATCCCCTTCACGATAAGCATATAACATGAGTGCGACGCTTACATTGGCGACTAGTGCAAGCATGCCTATTAAGCCCATCGTGTAAGGTTCTGGTAGTTTGCCGTGTGTAAAAGACCATATTGCACTTGCTAAAACAAACAAGCCGAAGAGACCCATTGTGATGCCTTTAACTAGAGCTGCACGCGCACGCCACATTAAACTCATCGATAAAACCAGTAATGAAATTGCGTAATTCATGGCATCGCCAAAAAAGTCGATTGCATCTGCCATTAAAGAGACCGAGCCAGAACTAAAACCGCCCACTACTTCAACAATAAACATGACAGCATTTATTGCTAATGCAATCATAAGTATTTTTCGATATCTTGGTGTGATGAGCGTATTGCTACTACAACCACTATCGCAACAATCTTTTGCCATAATTTAAGGCCTAATTTAAGAAATCTGTGAGCAAGTTATCTACTCTCAATCCCCACAAACTCCCGCCTAGCCTCGCCCGTATAAAGCTGCCGTGGCCGTCCAATTTTATGTTCTGGGTCAGCGTTCATTTCAGACCATTGCGCTATCCAGCCTGCGGTGCGGGCTAGGGCGAAGATGGCGGTGAACATGCTATTGGGGATTCCCATCGCGCGCATGACGATGCCGCTATAAAAATCGACATTCGGATAAAGTTTTTTGCTGACAAAGTAGTCGTCTTCTAGCGCAATTTTTTC
>JANMOP010000044.1:0-6262 GCA_031369365.1 Methylotenera sp. | reverse complement strand
TGAACATTTGGCATCATGCGCAAAACTATCGGCCCGAAAAAGCGGGGGTGATGACATGGATGACCACTATTGTACGTAATAAATGCTTTGATTTACTACGCGCCATGCCAAAAGAATCCTCACTTTCAGATGATCAAAGCTTTGATGATTGGGCCTCAGATGATCTTGGCCCATTAGAGCGTGCTACCGAAAGAAGTGAATCTAAAGCTTTGATCAATTGCATGAGCCACTTGGCGCCGCTGCAACGGCAAGCCATTGCTTTAAGTTACTTTCATGGTTTGGCACACGAGCAACTAGCCGAACATTTAGCACAGCCGCTTGGCACCATAAAAACTTGGATTAGGCGCGGGCTACAAGCACTTAAAACTTGCTTGGCAGGAGTTAAATAATGCGTTATGACAATCAAAAATTAGCCGATATGCTGTCTGCCGAATATGTACTAGGGTCATTAAAAGGTGCAGCCCGCAGGCGTTATGAGCAATTAATTAGGCAACGCCCTGATTGGGCGCAGACTCATAATTGGTGGGAATCGCATATTCATTTGTTAGCCGATACTGTGCCTGCGGTGCAGCCACCCAGCAAAGTTTGGCAAAATATTCAAACGCGATTGTTTAAGAGTAGCACAGCAACTCCTAGCCCATTTTGGAAAAGTCTGGCATTTTTATCAACGGCGTTAGCGGCTTCTTTTGCAACTTTCTTGATTATGCAATCTCCTAGACAAGTGATTGAATTTGAGCCCGCGCAAGTTGCGTTACTTGCTAATGACAAAACTCAAGCAGGCTGGCTGCTAAGTTTAACTAAAAATAATAAGGGTGAATCTGAAATTCGCGCTAAGAGTCTGGCAAGTTTAGAAACAAAGCCAGATAACGCGTTTGAGTTATGGTTATTGCCTGCTGATCAATCAAAACCAATTTCACTTGGCTTGTTACCACAACAGGGTAATGCCGTTGTAAAAGTAACAGGTGAAGTTGCTGTAATGCTGGCAAGCAGTGGTTTGGCAGTGAGTTTAGAGCCACTTGGTGGATCGCCTACTGGGCAACCAACGGGTGCTGTGCTGTACCAAGGCAAGTTAACGCAAATTTAAGTTGTCTCAAATCTAAGTTAACGCAAATTAAAATAATTGAAGAAAGAAAGCACCCGCAATGAGTTTAGCCATTAAATTAGCAGAATCAGGAAAGTTGCCTGACGCTTTAGTACGCAAAGGCATACGACAATTAACCGAGAAAAGGCTAATAGAAATTTCAGCTAATGATTGCGAGCATGGCGCAAAAAAACTAATTGATTTTGTAGCGCACATGAATACTAGCGGCATTGCACCGTTGCCAGAGTTAGCGAATGCCCAACATTACGAGGTGCCAGAGGAGTTTTTCTTTTATTGCTTGGGCGCGCAACGTAAATACAGCAGCTGTTTTTGGATGTTTGACACTCAAAATTTAGACGATGCGGAAATACTTGCGTTGAATCAAACCTGCGAACATGCAGATATTCAAGATGGTCAGCAAATTTTAGAGCTAGGTTGTGGCTGGGGTAGCTTAAGTTTATGGCTAGCTACACATTATCCCAATGCGCAAATTACTGGCGTCTCCAACTCACACTCGCAACGTGAATACATCACGCAGATGGCGAAATCGCGAGGTATCACCAATTTAACCATTATTACTGCTGATATGAATGTGTTTGAGGCGCCTAGCCACTATGACCGCATTGTGTCAGTTGAAATGTTTGAGCACATGCGTAATTGGCAGGTGTTATACGGCAAAGTGGCATCTTGGCTTAGGCCGCAAGGCAAATTTTTTAAGCATATTTTTGTGCATCGAAATACGCCATACGCGTTTGAAGTACAAGGTGATGACGACTGGATGAGTCAGCACTTTTTCAGCGGCGGCATCATGCCAAGTGATGATTTGCCCGCCTATTTTCAAGATGATTTAAAGCTAGTCAACCGATGGCGCTGGGATGGCACTCATTACGAAAAAACTGCCAATGCTTGGCTACAAAATATGGATACCAACCATGACTTGATTACACCGATTTTATCCAATACTTACGGCGCTGCAAATGTCACTCTATGGCGCAACCGTTGGCGCATGTTTTATATGGCGTGTGCTGAGCTTTTTGGCTATAACAACGGTCAAGAATGGTGGGTTGGGCATTATTTGTTTGAGAAAAGATAAGATTTAACTCGCATGCCTAAATCACAGCTTATTATTAATTTTGTATTGTTTCAAATTGGCTGGTTTGCTAGTGTTTTAGGCGCGGCCAAGCAATTGCCTTGGTTGGGTGTAATAGTGGTCGCTGTAATTGTGGCTTGGCATTTATTACAAGCCAAGCAAGCTAAACCAGAACTTGTTTTATTGGTAATAGCGTTGCTAATTGGCGGTTTATTTGATCAACTTATGTTAATTAATGGCTTAATTAGTTATCAAGCACACGGCTGGAGCATTAGCCTACTACCCTCATGGATACTGGCTTTGTGGGCAGTTTTTGTGACTGTGCTAAATGTGAGTTTACGCTGGATGAGAGGCAAATGGCTGGTGGCAATTTTGTTTGGCGCTGTTGGCGGGCCACTAGCTTATATGGGTGCAGAAAAATTAGGCGCAGTCACTTTAAACGCCCTGCCAATGAGCTATGTTGCACTAAGTGTTGGCTGGGCGATTTTAACGCCGCTGCTGTTGAAAATTTCAGAGAAATTTGACGGATTTAAAAACTAATGTCTTGGTCTATTTACCTTTATAGCTTGTATGCAATTGGCCTGTTTGCCTTGCTGGGCTGGATATTAAGCCTAATCCGCAATAATGTGACGCATGTGGATAGCATGTGGAGCTTATTTTTTGTGATTGCAGCATTTACAACAGCTGCTTTTGTGTTATTCGTTTACCCCGCACCAGCACGGCTAATATTGGTGCTTGTCTGCGTGACTATTTGGGCGCTGCGCTTGTTTATTTACTTGACGAAGCGCAATTGGGGGCCGCACGAAGATGCGCGCTATGTGCAAATTCGCACCAATAATGAACCGCATTTTTGGTTTAAAAGCATTTACATTGTGTTTGGCTTGCAGGCCGTTCTAGCTTGGATAATTTCAATTTCGTTACACAGCGCCATTGCCACTGTTTCAGCCCTAAATTGGCTTGATTTTGCAGGTCTAGCATTGTTTATTTTTGGTTTTGTGTGGGAAAGCTTAGCCGATATGCAACTAAGTCGCTTTAAAGCGAATCCTAGCAACGCGGTCAAAGTGCTCAACACTGGCGTATGGCGCTATAGCCGCCATCCAAACTACTTTGGCGAAGCATGTATATGGTGGGCGTTTTACTTGTTTGCTTTGGCGGGAGGCGCTTGGTGGGCGATTATTTCACCCATTTTAATGACGCTTTTGCTGTTAATAGTATCTGGCGTAAGTCTGCTTGAAAGCACTATTGTGGAGCGCCGCCCTGCTTATGCCGAATATATTCGCACCACCAACGCGTTTTTTCCTGGAGGCTTAAATAAGTGAAAAAATTAGTTTTGAGCATTTGCCTTTTGATGGCAGCGCCCTTATTGCACGCCCAACAATGGGTATTTGATGTGTTTTTAGATAAAAGTAAAATTGGCACGCACAGCTTTAATTTTAACGACAATACGCTTGTTTCTAAAGCTAAATTTAACGTAAAAGTATTGTTTATTGAGGCATATAAATATGACCATACCTCAAAAGAGCAATGGCAAAATGACTGCTTAACGAATATTGAGGTAAACACAATTGAAGATAAAATCACCACCAATGTTAAGGGTAAAAAAGTGGCGTCAGGCTTTGAAATTAGCGATGGTAAAACCAGCCAAACTTTACCAGAATGCGTCATGACATTTGCTTATTGGAACCCTAAAATACTCGACCAAAGTAAGCTGTTAAACCCTCAAAATGCAGAATATTTAGACACCACTTTCACCAAGCTGGGGGCTGCGAAAATTGATGTGAAAGGTAAACCCACAGAAACCACGCATTACAAGCTTTCTGGGGCGTTAAAAAATGTCAAAAAACTTAATATTGAGCTATGGTACAACCAAAGTAATGAGTGGGTGGCGCTTAAATCGGTGACGCCCGAAGGTTATAACATTATTTACAAATTGAAATGATTTTTGATGACAAAGCATTTAAATCTTCAACACCCGTCATTCCCGCGCAGGCGGGAATCCATCTTGAATTTGAACCATAAAATGGATTCCCGCCTGCGCGGGAATGACGAAAGTGGAAATTGATAATGCTTAAAAAATATAGCCTTCTATTAAGTTTGGTTTTAATCTTTACAGGATGTGCGAGCCAAAAAATGAATGAAATCCCGCTAGTAAAACAAGTTGATTTGCCCAAATTTATGGGTGATTGGTATGTAATCGCGGTGATTCCCACTGTGATTGAGACCGAGGCTTATAACGCCGTTGAGAACTACAAGCAGAATACTGATGGCACGATTGCCACCACTTTCACTTTCAATAAAGGCGCATTTACTGGCACGCCAAAAAAATATGAGCCAAAAGGATTTGTACGCCCAAACACTGGCAACGCGCTATGGGGCATGCAATTTGTTTGGCCAATTAAAGCGGAATATCGCATCGTGTATTTAGATGAAGCCTATCAGCGCACCATTATTGCCAGAAACGCGCGCGATTACGTGTGGATTATGGCGCGCACCCCACAAATAAGTGATGCAGATTATCAAGTGCTGGTGAATTTAGTTAAAGGCTGGGGTTACGACATCAGCAAGCTGCGCAAAGTGCCGCATAGCCCAGCTAAACCGTAAACCCAGCCAAACCATAAACCATACTAAACAATAAATAGCTTTTAGGAAAATCACATGTTTGTTAAATCTAGTTTTTTTGCCAAAATTAGTACTTGGTTTGATAACGATGCCCAGCAAGCCAATAAATATCTGCTTGATGGCGGTATTGATTATTGGCGCGTGATACCTTTTGTGCTGATGCATATCGCTTGCTTTGCCCTGTTGTGGGTAGGTTACAGCACGTTTTCTATAATATTTGCAGTAGCTCTTTATGCGCTAAGAATGTTTGCGATTACTGGCTTTTATCACCGTTATTTTGCACATAAAGCTTTTCAAACCAGCCGTATAGGCCAATTTATATTTGCCTTACTAGGCGCAACTGCTGTGCAGCGCGGACCACTATGGTGGGCGGCGCACCACCGCAATCATCACGCGCATTCTGATCAAGAAGTTGATGCACACTCGCCTGTGCAGCATGGTTTTTTATGGAGTCATATCGGCTGGTTCTTATCCCACGCTAATTTTCACACGCAGTTTGAGCGCGTTAAAGAGCTAGCCAAGTTTCCTGAGCTGCGTTTTTTAGATCGCTTTGATGTGGTTGTGCCCACAATTTTTGCAATCAGCATTTTTTGCTTAGGCGAGCTATTAGCAGTCAAAGCGCCACAACTTGAAACAAATGGCTGGCAGCTGCTGGTGTGGGGGTTTGTGGTTTCTACCGTGGTGCTGTATCACGTTACATTTAGCGTTAATTCGCTGGCACATCTTTGGGGCAAGCGCCGTTACATAACGCGTGATCATAGCCGCAATAACTTCGTCATAGCGCTATTTACCTTGGGTGAAGGCTGGCACAACAACCATCATCACTACCCAGGATCGGCTGCCCAAGGTTTTTATTGGTGGGAAATTGATTTTACATACTATGGTTTGCGCCTTTTAGCCGCGCTGGGCTTAATTTGGAACTTACGCACAGTGCCCATTGCAATTCGTGAATCAAAAAAATACTAAGCATAAAAAATAAAGATGAAAATTGCAATTATAGGGTCAGGAATCGCTGGGCTCACCCTCGCCCACCATTTGTATAAAAGTCATGACATTAGCGTGTTTGAAGCCAATAGCCACATTGGCGGCCATACACATACGCATGATATTGAGATTTTTGGTAAAAACTATGCTATAGACACGGGTTTTATTGTGTTTAACGACCGCACTTACCCCAACTTTATTGGGCTGCTGGATGAGCTCAAAGTAGCTTGGCAGCCAAGCAGTATGAGCTTTAGTGTGCGTAACGAGGCCACTGGTTTGGAATATAACGGCACTAATTTGAACAGCTTGTTCTCGCAGCGCAGTAACTTTTTTAAACCCAAATTTTACGGCATGATCTCGGATATTTTGCGCTTTAACAAAGAATCGCTCGACTTGCTAGAAAGCGCTAGTGAGATTAGTTTGGGTGAATATTTAAACCAAAATCATTACCAGCCACTGTTTATCCACAATTATATTATCCCAATGGG
>JANMOP010000037.1:0-35610 GCA_031369365.1 Methylotenera sp. | reverse complement strand
GTGCCAGGCATTAAATATGTGATTGATGCAGGGCTGGCGCGTATGAACCGCTATAGTGTTAGAGCCAAGGTAGAGCAATTGCAGATTGAAAAAATCTCTCAAGCCGCTGCCAAGCAACGTGCAGGCCGTTGCGGGCGCGTCTCAAACGGTATATGCGTACGACTTTATTCGGAGCAAGATTTTGACGGTCGCCCAGAATTTACTGAACCGGAAATTTTACGTAGCTCGCTTGCCAGCGTGATTCTGCGCATGGCAGCGCTAAAATTGGGTGATGTGACGGAGTTTCCGTTTATTGAAGCGCCAAGTTCACGCTTAATTGCTGATGGTTATTTGTTGTTACAAGAGCTGGGCGCTGTGGATGTAAATCGTCAAATCACTGATACTGGTTTACAGCTTGCTAAATTGCCGCTAGACCCGCGCGTTGGGCGCATGATATTGGCGGCTAAACATGAAAATTGTTTAAACGAAATCCTTATCATCGCCAGCGTACTTAGCATGCAAGATCCACGTGAGCGACCAATGGATAAGCGTGAAGCAGCGGATAATGCGCACAGTAAATTTGTAGCCGAAGGCTCAGATTTTATGAGTTATCTTAAAATTTGGGATTGGTATGATAGTTCGCTGAAAACCAAAAAATCCAACAAAGATTTGCTCAATCAATGCCACGCCAATTTTTTGTCTTTCTTGCGGCTTAAAGAATGGCGCGAGTTGCATGGGCAGATTAAACAAATTACCGATGAGATGGAGTTTAAGTGTAATGTTGAGCCAGCAAATTTTGAGCAAATCCACAAAAGCTTATTAGCGGGGCTGCTCGGCAATATCGGTTTTAAAGATGGCGACAATGACAGCTACGCAGGCGCGCGCGGTATTCGCTTTTATGTCGCACCTGGAAGTGGGTTAAAGAAAACGCGCCCCAAATGGGTGATTGCGGCAGAGCTGGTGGATACCAGCAAGTTATACGCACGTTGCGTGGCCAAAATTGAGCCAGACTGGATAGAACCGCTGGCTCGTGGGCTGACAGAAAGCCAATATTCTGACCCGCGTTGGGATAGAAAAATGGGCATGGTCAATGCTTGGGAGCGTGTTTCGCTGTACGGCCTCACCATTATCCCCAAACGACGCGTGCATTACGGGCTGATTAACCCAAAAGAATCGCGCGAGATTTTTATTCGTGAAGCGCTAGGCAATGGAGAGTTTGATACACGCGCGGCTTTTTTTGTGGCAAATGAACGCTTAATCGCCGAAGTGGAAGAGCTGGAACACAAAGCACGTCGCCAAGATGTGTTGGTGGATGAACATCAATTATTTGTATTTTACGATAGCAAGATCCCCGCCGATATTTTCAACGCGGCAAGTTTCGAGGCGTGGCGCGAAGGTGCCGAGAAGCTTAAACCTAAGCTGTTGTATCTGACGCGTGAGGATTTAATGCGCCACGGCGCAGACGCGATTACGGCGGTGCAGTTTCCTGAGACGCTATTGTTGCTACAACTAGGTAGGAGCGACGCCCCAGTCGCGAACAATAGTAAAGACAATCGCGACGAGGGCGTCGCTCCTACAAACGTCTTAATCCCGCTTAAATATCGCTTTGAGCCTAGCCATGTTTTGGATGGCGTAACAGCAACTGTGCCGTTGGCTTTGCTGAATCAGCTTGACCCAACACCAACAGAATGGCTAGTGCCAGGCATGTTGCGCGAGAAGTTGACCTACTTGATTAAGGCGCTGCCTAAAACTTTTAGACGGGTATGTGTGCCTGTGCCAGAGTTTGTGACGGGGTTTTTGGAACATTCAACTACCCCTCTCCCCAACTCCACTAATGATGCAACTAAGCAACTGACTAAGCTCGCAAGCGAGCAAGTCATTGCTAATCCCACAAGGGGCGAGGGGCTAAAAGTAAGTGCATCACAAACGCCCTCTGCCTGGATGGGAGAGGGCTGGGGAGAGGGTGTTGCATACAATAAAACATTACTAGATAGCCTCGCCGCCTACATCCAACACAAAACCACGCTAAAAATCAGCAAAGATGATTGGGTTTTAAGCGAAATACCAGTGCATCACTTAATGAATTTTAGCATTGTGGATGACGCAGGCCGCGAGTTAGCGATGGGGCGTGATTGGCGCGCTTTGCAAAAGCAGCTCGGCCAAGCTGCACAACTTACGTTTAGAAACACTTCGCCCGACATCGAGAAAACCAATCTTAAACAATGGGATTTTGGCGATTTGCCACAAACGTTAAGTTTTGAACGTGATGGTTTGAAGGTGACGGGCTACCCCGCGCTGGAAGACAATATCGACGCCGTTTCTGTGAAATTATTTGACACCGCGCGTGAGGCCGCAATGAATCATCGCCAAGGCGTGTGTCGTTTAATGCGTTTTGAGCTGAAAGAGCAAATTAAACAGCTGGAAAAAAGCTTGCCAAACTTTAACCAATACGCACTAAGCCTGCGTACTATTATGTCGCCCGACGACTTGCGCGAGGATATGTTAACTGCAATTGCCGACCGCGCTTTTATTGGCGAAGATGATTTGCCGCGCACGAATGCAGATTTTATGAAGCTGAAAGCGCGTGCCCGCACGCGCTTGCCAGCGGTGAGTGAGGCGATTGCACGTCAGGCACAGGCCATCGCAAGCGAGTACCAATTGCTCATGACGCAACAAACAAAAATGCCCGCAACGGTAAATAGATTGAAAAAAGATGTCGAGCAACAAGTGCAATTATTAGTATATAAAAATTGCTTTACACAAACGCCTTGGGAATACCTGCAAAACATTCCGCGCTATTTAAAAGCGCTACGATTACGTATTGAAAAACACCCCGCTGCACCAGACCGTGACGGCAAAAATGCCGCCAGTGTGAGCGTAATTTGGCAAAAATGGCAAGATAAAACCAATCAATTACAAGCCTCTGCAAGCCTTATTACACCTGCCTTGCAGGACTATCGCTGGTTAATTGAAGAGCTGCGCGTGTCGCTATTTGCACAAGAACTTAAAACACCGTTCCCAGTCTCGATTAAGCGACTAGAAAAAACTTGGGCAGAGATTAATCACTAAAATTTGATGTTAAGCAACGATAATAGCTTTGAGGCGTTTTTGCGAAAGCCGCGCGGCGATAAGCAAATACGCCTGAATATTACCCGTAACACCTTGATTGCGGTGGTAATTTCAATGGCGTTGCACTTGCTGGCATTGTTATTTTTAGTGCCTAAAATTGATTTAAACCCTAGTCCGCAAGCGACCACTATGGAAGTAAGCCTTGCGCCAAAGCCCACTGCGCCAGTAGTGACGCCAGAACCAGAAACAGTACCAGAACCTATCCCGTCGCCCGCGCCAGAAGTTAAGAAAAAAATTATTGCTAAGAAACCTACTAGCAAACCCAGCACACCTAAAGCGAGTGATTTTTCTGTGCCTAAAGTGCTAACTACACCACAGCCCAGCCCACAAACAGCGAAAATTACACCGCCGATTAAACCTCAACCACAAATTTCCACAGACGCGCCAACGGACATGATGGCGATGGTGAATCAAAAGCGGGCGCAGCGCGAAGCGCAAGAGTCAGATGCGGCACGCCAAAATACCGCAGCAGCTGCCGCAGAGCGCGGCTCAAGCGCAGAAGAAAAAAGGGATGCAAACATTAAACGTAATTTCCAATCTGGCACCAACGGCGTTTTTGAAATCACACGGCTAGAATCGCGTAGCGCGAGCTTTACGTTTTTAGGTTGGACCAGCAGTTTAAGCAATGCTAGGCGTGAGTTTTTTGAGGTAGAGGCGAGTGCAGATCAAGATGTGCGTTTGATAATGATAAGGCGCATGATTAGCTTGATACGCCAGCATTACCAAGGCGATTTTGATTGGGAATCGCATCGTTTGGGGAGGACTGTTGTACTTTCTGCGCGGACAGAAGATAGCGCAGGCTTAGAAAATTTTCTAATGGTTGAGTTTTTTGGGCAGAATTATAAAACCGCATCGTAAACGCAATAAATGCTTTAAATTTGCGTCAACATTTTTCTAATCTCGGTTTCGTCTAAGCCTTTACCAATCAATACAATGCGATTCGTCGGCTCGTCTTCAATCCAGCCTTCCAACTCAGTAGGCGGGTAGGGCGTAAAATGCACGGCATGAATCGCCAGCGGATTATCCAGGTCAGCTGCGTGGATAATGCCTTTTAGGCGCAATAACTTTTCGCCATGTGTTTGGCAAAGCTTTAAAATCACAGGCTTTAAATCGCGCCAATTGATTGGGCTGGGCAGGGTAACTGTAAAGCTAGCAATTTCGTCATGGTGCGTTTTTTGTGGCAGCATGCCACGCGCTTGCACAGGCTCGCGCAACCAGCGCTGCGGCTCGGCACGCTTGCCTGCGGGGTCGAATAGCCCAACATCAATAATGTAATCAGGCTCAATTTGGCCGTGCTGAATTTTGTGTTGGGTAGCACCTGGGTTAATTGCGATGAGTTTTTCTTTTAAAGCAAATAACTGTTCTGGCGTGCTCAAATCAGTTTTGGTAAGTAGCAATATATCGGCCACTGCCGCCTGTTTACGTGCCTCAGCGTGCGCTTGTAATTGCTGCAATCCATATTGGCTGTCAATAGTGACGACAACTGCATCTAAGCGAAACACCGATTCAATTACAGGTTCGTTCATTAAATTGCCTAGAATTGGCCCAGGATCGGCCATGCCAGTGGTCTCAATCACCAAGCGATTAAATTGTGGAATAGCTTGCAGTGCCCGTTTAAAAAATAAATCGCGCATGGTGTCGGCCAGCTCGTTTTTTAGCGTGCAGCACACACAGCCGCTACTCAACAATACGGTGTTATCAGCGATATGCTCAGAGTCGACTTGCGTGGCGAGAATGTGGTCTAGCCCCGCCTCGCCCAACTCATTAATAATCACCGCGCTATCTTTCATTTCGGGGCGACTAAGTAGTTTATTGAGCAGCGTGGTTTTGCCGCTGCCTAAAAAACCAGTCAATAATGTAACGGGAATGCGTTTATCCATCTCAGTATTTTAACAGAGCCTTTACCAAAGCCATGTAAAATAGCGCCTATGAATATTTTTTACGAAGAAGAAGGCCATTTCAAGGTGGCTTCGGTGATGGCCGAGAATCCAGGCTCTATGCAGGTAGAGTCGCCCACGGGCAAGCGCTCTAAAATTAAATCCAGCAACGTGTTGCTAAACTTTGATATGCCGCTGGCTGGCTTTATGGAAGCGGCTCAACAAGAAGCGGGAAAATTAGAAATTGATTTTTTGTGGGAATGTTGTGGTGAAGCTGAGTTTGGTTTTGAAGATTTGGCACAGGATTATTACGGTAAAAAACCGACTGCAACGGAAGCGGCGGCCACCGCCATTAAGCTGCACAGCGCACCGATGTATTTTTATCGCAAAGGCCGCGGCCGCTATAAAGCTGCGCCTGCGGAAACGCTTAAATTGGCGCTGGCGGCGGTGGAGCGTAAAAAATTGCAAGCCGAACAGATGGCCGCTTGGGTGATGCAACTTAATGATAAAAAACTGCCAGAAGGCTTTGCCAGTAAGGCGGATAGCCTGATTTATAACCCAGATAAAAATTCGCTGGAATGGAAAGCGATTGATGAGGCGGCGCAAACTTCGGGCAGATTAGCACTGACTGTAATGTTTGACGCTGGCTTGATTACTAACGCGCACGATTACCACCTAGGTGCGTTTTTGCGTGAGATGTTTAGCGAAGGTATTGCTTTTCCAGCGCATGATTTGCCAGTAACTGCGATTGATTTGCAGCTAGCAAGCGTGGAATGTTTTAGTATTGATGACGCGACCACGACAGAGGTTGACGATGCATTTAGCTTAGAAACTTTGACTAATGGCAATACGCGTGTTGGCATTCACATTGCCGCCCCCAGCTTGGGGGTGCAGCCAGATAGCGGCTTGGATGCGATTGTGCTGAATCGACTTTCTACTGTGTATATGCCTGGTAATAAAATCACCATGTTGCCAGATAATGTAGTGAAGCCATTTAGCTTAGATGCTGGCGAAACCAAACCAGTGTTGAGTTTGTATTGCGAAATTACGCCTGAATTTGAGATTGTGGCGCATGAAACAAAACTCGAAAAAATTAAAATAGCCGATAACTTGCGCCACGATGAACTAGAACCATTTTTTAATGCAGAGACTTTAGAAAAAGATAGCGGACACGCTTACTGGGCGCGGCTTAAGGTTTTATTTGGTTTGGCAGAAAGTTTAGAAAAAGCGCGTGGTAAAGCAGACCTTAACCGCGCACCGCAGATTGATTACAACTTTTATGTGAACGATGGCGTCGTTAAAATCGTCGCCCGAGAACGTGGAGCACCCATGGATAAGCTAGTGGCTGAGCTGATGATTTACGCCAATAGTCACTGGGGCGGCTTATTGAAAGAGGCGAATATTGCGGGCATTTATCGCGCGCAAACAGGTGGCAAGGTGTTTATGACCACTAAAGCGGAGCCGCACACAGGCTTGGGCGTGGCACAATACGCTTGGTGCACATCGCCATTGCGCCGTGCGGTTGATTTGGTGAACCAGCGCCAATTGATTGCTATGTTAGATAAAAAATCAGCGCCTTATAACGCTGCGGACGGCAAGCTAAACGTGATTATGCGCAATTTTGACCAAACTTATAGCGCCTATAGCGAGTTTCAAACGCGCATGGAACGTTACTGGTGCTTGCAGTATTTGTTACAGGAAAAGCTCACCGAAATCCCCGCTACAGTGTGGCGTGAAAACTTGGTGCGCATAGATGGCATGTTTTATATCACCAAAGTGCCAAGCTTGCCTGAGCTTAAAGTGGGTACAAAAGTGTTGTTAGAAATCAAACATATAGATACCTTATTGATGGAGCTGAATTGTAAGTTTAAAAGCGTAGTAGAGGCAAAAACAGGCGAAGCTGAGCTAGTTGTTTTCATTGAAGAAAATGCAGAAATATAGACTAGCAAATATCCCCTCACCGTCATTCTGGCGTAGGCCAGAATCCAGTCAGCCGTGATGTTAGCGAATGTAAGTTAAAAGCGCTAAGTTTAAGCTTGCCTAAATACCAACCTCTGCTGGTATGACGAAACTAGAAAGTTTTATTGAATAACATGTTGAGATTTAACCGAAAAATCCACAAAAGCGTCTCTGACGAGAGTATTGTGGAAGTGACTGAAAGCAACGGCATTCGCTCGTTACATTTAGGCACGGTGACCATTCAGAGCAGTATGAAAGTGAAATCGCCAATTGAACTGCAGCTCGCCTATTCTCGCGGTATGATGGGCTTTTTGTTGTTTTCAGACAAAGTAAAAAATGTGCTTAGCATTGGCTTAGGCGGTGGCTCAGTGCCTAAATATATTCATGCCAATTGCCCAGAAATTACCCAAACTATTATTGAAATTAACCCGCAAATAATCAATATTGCGCGCAGTCATTTTTATGTGCCAGAGAACGACGTTAGGTTAGATGTGATACTAGGTGACGGCATCGCTTATTTGGCAAACAATCCAAACAGTTCAGATTGCTTGATGATAGACGCGTTTGATGCACACGGCATTCCGCCCGATTTTTGTAGCCAAGATTTTTTTGATAGTTGCGAAAAGACGCTGACAAATGGCGGTATTTTTGTGATTAATCTGTGGGGTTCAGACAAAAGTTTCGATATTTATTTACAGCGTATTGAGCAAAGTTTTGATCATAAAGTGTTGATGCTGCCCACAGGTAAGCCTGGTAATATCGTGGTATTTGGCTTTAAACAAGCGCCAGATTTGAAAATCGTTAGCTTGCGAGAACGTGCAAAAATGCTAGAAACCGATGTAAGCCTTAGCCATAAAATAGAATTTATCAGTTTTTTAGATAAACTGTGCGAACATAACCCGTATCAACATCAGCAATTTTTTCAGCATAATTTTTAGAGTAAATATAAACCATGAATCAATATTTCGCTACATGTCCACGCGGCCTAGAAGCCTTATTACAAGCGGAGTTGCAAGCAGTTGGAGCTAAAGACATCAAGCCAACCGATGGCGGCATTGGCTTTGCGGGCGAGCTTAACGTGTGTTACAGCGCTAACTTGCACTCGCGCATTGCTACACGCATTCTTATGCAAATAGGGCGCGGCAATTACGCAACTGAGGATGATTTGTATGAAGCCGCGTATAATCTCAATTGGCCGAATTGGTTTGACGTAAAACACGACTTTATGGTGAAAGTGACAGGGGTAAAATGCCCACTTAAAAGTTTGGAATTTGCCACCTTAAGAATCAAAGATGCAGTGTGCGATAAGTTTCGGCAAGTGGTCGATAGCAGACCATACATTGACACCAAAACGCCTGCGGTGCGTATTCATGCTTATTTAACAGCCGATGCTTATGTGTATTACGTGGATACATCAGGCGACGCCTTGTATCAACGTGGCAACCGCAAAGCCAGTATAGAAGCGCCGCTGCGCGAGAACTTAGCTGCGGGGATTTTACAATTAAGCGGCTGGAAAGCTGGCCAACCATTGCTAGATCCAATGTGCGGCAGCGGTACATTTTTACTTGAAGCCTGCATGATGGCGCTGAATATTGCACCAGGTTTAAAGCGTGATTTTGGTTTTGAAAAACTCAAAAATTTTGAAGCAGACACTTGGAAGAAAATTAAAAATTCCGCACATAAAAATGTAAAACCAACAACATTTCAAAAAATTTATGGTTCTGACAGCGATTTACGCGCCGTGCGTATTGCCAAGCAAAACTTAGACGAGGCGGGCTTGTTGGAGGCGGTGCAGCTCAGCCAACAGAATATCACCGAGGTGATTCCGCCAAGTGATTCAGGCGTCATGGTCGCAAACCCGCCGTATGGGGTGCGTATTGGCGAAGATGAAGAGTTGGCTTTGCTTTACCCCAAAATGGGCGAAGCACTAAAACGCAAATTTGCAGGCTGGAATACTTACTTTTTAACCAATGATTTGCGCCTGCCAAAGTTAATGCGCCTGACGCCCAGCAAACGTACGCCCTTGTTTAACGGGCCGTTAGAATGCCGATTGTTCGAGATTAAAATGGTGGCAGGCAGCAATAGAAAGTAATTTAACTCGTCATTCTGAGCGCTAGCGAAAGAATCCAGTGGCAAAGCTGATAAAAAGCTGGATCTTTCGCTTTGCTTAAGATGACGGATGGGGGAAAAATGACAGGTTCTTTGCAGGATTTACGAACTCGCATCAACACTTTTGTAGGCGAGCGCGATTGGGCACAATTCCATACACCTAAAAATTTGGCGATGGCAATGATTGTTGAAGCGGCAGAGTTAGTTGAGCAATTTCAATGGGATACACCACAACAAAGCCAGCAATTATCGTCAGAAAAGCGCGAAGCGGTGGCACATGAGCTGGCGGATACGTTTGTGTATTTGCTACGACTTGCTGAAGTGCTAGAGATTGATTTGATTGAAGCAGCCAACAAAAAAATAGCGCTAAATGCGCTGAAATACCCGGTGGATAAAGCGCGTGGCAGCAACGAAAAATATACCAAGTACTTGTAGGGTTAGTATGTGGGTTTGTAGGGGGCTTGTAGCCCCGAACAATTTGCAAAATTAATATGCTTAGCTTCGCGGCTGCAAGCCGCTCCTGCAATAGTAAATCTGAACCAAATCATGCCTTGCGAAGTCTTTGCTAAAGTATATAAATTAAAAAGGTGTTGTATGCTCAGTTTTTACTCAGGCTTTATTCGCATTGTATTAACCTCCCTGTTATTCTGTGTTTCTTTAGCATCTCAAGCCACTGAAAAGGGTTTGTTTTGGAGGCTGGAATCACCCACTGGAATCATTAGCTATCTATTTGGCACTATCCACACTGATGATAATCGTGTGGCAGAGATTAGCCCCAGCGTGCAGGCTGCCATTAAGAATGTTGATACATTTATTATGGAAGCCGAGCCCAGCCAAGACGCAAGTGCTTTGAGGATGAAACAGACGAATTTGGCAGAAATGATTACCGAGACAGAGTTTGAACAAGTGAAGGCCTTGGCGGATTTTCATGTGATGCATTTGGATGCGGCGATGCAAATGAAACCGTGGCTGCTGGCAGTGATATTCGATTTGCCCAAGCCACAAACGCCATTTGCACAGGATAATTTATTGATGACAAAATCGGAAGATTTTGGCAAACAGGTGAAGGGTTTGGAAACCAGCCAAGAACATTTTGGCGTCATGGACAATTTTAGCATTGACGAGCAACTGGTCATGCTGCGCGCGGTTTTGAAGCGCACGCCAGCGCAAAAAGAGGCTGATTTTGAGCGGCTTTTAAGCGCTTACTTAGAGGGCGATTCTGACAAAATTAGCGCATTGGATGAGCAGATTACTGGCGGCATGTTACCCAAAGAAATTTGGGCAAAAATGCGCACAAAATTACTCGATGAACGCAATCTAGTGATGGCGCAGCGCAGTATAGCGGTGGCAAAGGAGAAACCTGTGTTTGTGGCGGTAGGCGCATCGCACTTGGCGGGTGATAATGGCTTAATTGCTGCATTTAAAAAAGCAGGCTTTAAATTGAGCGCAATGCAGAAGTAAGCCAAACGTGTTTACCAAGCAAGCTGCACGTAATTATTTGTGCTTAACGTAGATTAATTGATCAGTCGCAAAACCAAGCGCCTTGGCTTGTGCAACCAGCTCCTGCTTAATTGGTTCTGCCAAATGTGGCGTGCGCGAGAGTATCCATAAATAGCTTTTATCAGACCCGCAAATCATTACATGTTGGTAATTACCATCTAACGCGATGATGTTATATGCGCCGTAAAACGGCCCAAAAAATGATACTTTAAGCTTGCCAGTATTGGTTTTGTCGGCATTTGGCGCATCCACAAAATAGGCTATGCCTTCGGCTTCGCTCCACTCGTTCTTTTTCACATTAAAACCGCGATTTATTACCTTTATGCCGCCATCGTCTTTTAAACTATATGTCGCAGAGACTTTCTCTAAGCCGCGCTCAAACGAATGATCTAGCCGCGCAATCTCAAACCAAGTGCCTAGATATTGGCTAGCATTCACGCGCTCTACCACTTTAACGTTGTCTGGCACGCCCATGCAGGCGGTGAGTAAAAATGAGACCAGTAAAGCTAATATTTTAAATAGGCTCAAGAGTTGCTCCTTAAACTGGCTAAATCATCCTCACTCAGCCAGCGCCATTCGCCTAATCCTAAGTCATCTGGCAGTTTTAACCCGCCAATTTGAATGCGTTTTAGGCCTTCCACACGGTTGCTAATGGCAGCGACCATGCGTTTTACTTGGTGATATTTACCTTCGGCCAGCGTCATGTGGATGACATTTTCAGAAATCTGTTTGACAGCTAAAGCGGCAATGGTTTCAGTTTCATCAATCAATTTAACTCCGCCAAGAAGCGCATGGATATTGGCTTGTAGGACAGGGTGTTTACAAGTGACTTCATACACTTTTGGCACGCCGTGCTTGGGCGAACTCATTTTGTGAATAAATTGGCCGTCATCTGAAATCAGAATCAAACCAGTCGTATCTTCATCCAAACGGCCAATGCACTGCACATCTCTAACCACTAACGGATGTGGCAATAAACTGTAAATAGTGGGGTGATGCTGGGTTTTGTGCGAGCACTCGTAATTGCTGGGTTTGTGCAGCATTAGGTACGATTTTTCGCGGTAATCCCAAGGCTCATTTTTGACCGTAAATTTTAAATGATCAAGATCAAATGTTGCGTCGGGGTCGTCGCATAGCGCGCCATTTACCGTAATTTCTGCATTAATAATCATCATGCGGCATTGCTTGCGTGTGCCGAAACCTTGTTTGGATAACATTTTTTCTAGGCTTAATTTCTTACCAGAAATTAAGCGGCGTTCTAAATCGAGTATTTTAGCCATGTGGGCATTATAACTTGGCTGACGCATTTACTCATATCAAGTAAATTTTATAAACCCAGTAGGAGCGGCTTGTAGCCGCGAATCATGAATTTAACATTTATCACCGCTACAAGCCGCTCCTACATCAGTTAGAATACGCGTATGGCATTTAAACACATCATCTCGCGCGATAACCCTGTTTTTAAACATTTAAAAAAACTGGCCGATAACGCGCGTGAGCGCCGCGCCGAGGGAAAAACGTTGTTAGATGGCGTACATTTAATCGAGAGTTATTGCAAGGTATCTGGTGATCCAGAACTCGTCATTATTCCAGAAGGTAAAAGTAGTGCAGAGGCCAACGCCTTAATGCAGCAGCTTGAGCATGTGAATACCATGATGTTGCCGACGTTAATGTTTGCCGAGCTGACGCCAGTCGCAAGCAGTACGGGTATTTTGGCACTTATAACTATTCCAAAATCTTGGTCACAAATCGCACCGCCAAACAGCATTAATTTCGCCTTAATGTTAGAAGATATTCAAGACCCAGGCAATCTAGGTAGTATGCTAAGAACCGCACTGGGCGCGGGGGTTGAGGCCGTGTATTTAAGTAAAGGTTGTACCGATGCATGGTCGCCCAAAGCTTTACGCGGCGGGCAAGGCGCGCAGTTTTTGTTGCCAATTTTTGAAGGTGTAGATATTGTAGAAGCCATGCAGAATTTTACTGGCAATAGCTATGCAACCACCCTGCAAGGTGAATCGCTCTACGCACAAGATTTAACTCAGCCCACAGCGTTTATCATCGGCAATGAGGGCGCAGGTTTAAGCGCGAAAGTAGTACAAGCAGCAACGCATCAAATTAGTATTCCCATGCACCTAAATTTAGAGTCACTCAATGCTGCTGCAGCGGCGGCGGTATGTTTGTTTGAGCGTAAACGGCAACTATCTTGATTAAGCATAATCAAATTTTAATGGCTTTTAAAATAACAAGCTACTTAAGCTTAAAGGACATTAATGGAAAATAATCAAAGTGGATTTTCTGTCATAGAAATGATGGTGGTGGTGGCGATTATTGGAATTTTAGCCATGATTGCCATTCCATCGAGTATTGGCCGCATTGTAAAAGAGCAGGTGATTGCCGCAATACCCTTGGCCGATATTGCCAAAGAGCCAATAGCCGCCGCGTGGAAAACCGCTAAAACATTGCCAATCAACAATGAAGAAGCTGGATTACCCGTGCCAGAAAAAGTAGTGAGCAACTTTGTGAGCGCGCTAATTGTGCATGAGGGTGTAATTCACATGACTTTTGGCAACAAAGCACACCCACAAATTAAAGGTAAAATACTTTCAATGCGTCCTGCGGTTATAGAAGAATCGCAAGTTGTGCCAATTGCTTGGGTGTGTGGCAACGCCAAAGCACCAGATAAAATGACGATTAAAGGCGAAAATAAAACCACTGTCTCAGCGGATTACTTGCCTTTGGCCTGTCGTTAATTAAGTCATTAATGACTGGTTTTATTATCTATTAAAACCGCATTTTCGCTAAAAGCGTGACTAACATCTAGCGCATCAAATACATATTGTTTATTGCAATAATCGCAATTGACCTCTATTTTACCCAGCTCTGCTAATATACTTTCTACCTCTTGCGCGCCTAGTAAACGCAGCATGTTACCCACTTTTGCTTTACTACAGCTGCATCTAAATTGTATGGGTTTGGCCTCAAATAAACGTACATCTTCTTCAGAAAAAAGTCTGGTTAATAAAGCCTCTGGCGCTAGACTTTTTAGTTCGTTATTAGAGACTGTATCGGCCAGTATATTCACGCGGTTCCACGCATCATGGTCTTGATTAAGGTGGTCAGCTTTGCCAAGATTTGGCAGCTTTTGTAATAACATGCCAGAGGCGCTTTCACCATCGCAATGCAGCCATAACGAAGTGTCTATTTGTTGCGAGCGCAGCATGTAATTTTGCAGCATTTCGGCAATGGTGCTACCCTCAATTGGTACAATACCTTGGTAAGCCTCGCCCACGCTGGGGTCTAGCGTAATCACAAATTGCCCGTGTTTAACTAACTCAATAAATGATAGCGCTTCCATTTCGTTTGCCAGCGTTTCATCCCATTTAGCAGTTGCACGCATATGTAAATCGTGGCTGCATTCCACCACCAGCAACTTGAGAGCGCCTTTACTTTGAAGTTGCAGCACCATCGCACCATCCATTTTAAGCGTGGCAGAGAGCAGGGCGCTGGCCGCCATTAACTCGCCCAATGCAATTTTTAACACTGGAGGCAAAGTTTGATTTTGCGTGGCCAGCGTGAAAGTTTGGTTTAAATGCACCAAGTTGCCGCGAATTGGCATGGGCTGGTTTAGCTTGTCTTCAAAAAGAAAATGGCGTAGTAAATCTGGTGAATTTTGCATAATTAACATTTTAACATCTGCAAATTTTAAATTATTCAATCAATTTAATATTTTTTATTGTAATGAGAATGATTATCATATAGAATTCGTTTTACAAAATTAAATTAAGTATTTGAAAGTTAAAAAATGATGAAACATAAGCCCATTTATCTTGCCATTTTGATTCTAGCCAGCAATACGCTGTATGCTGAAGAAGCCAGTCTTAACTTGCCGCGTGTGGATGTGATTGGTAATCAAGAACAGCTAGGTAAAACGCCAAGTTCGGCCACTATTATTGAGCAAGAAGAGTTAGAAACTAGCCACGTTTACACTACCAACGAGGCGTTGCGTAAAGCACCAGGCGTGGTGGTGCGCGATGAAGAGGGCTTTGGCATGCGCCCTAATATTGGCATTCGCGGCCTTAATCCGACGCGTTCTACCAAAGTGCTGCTGTTAGAAGACGGTATTCCAGTTACCTATGCGCCGTATGGTGCTAACGAGAGCTACTATCACCCAACCATTGATCGGTTTAGCAGCATTGAGGTATTAAAAGGTGCTAGCCAAATTAAGTTTGGCCCGCTAACTGCTGGCGGCGTGATTAACTACATTACGCCCAATGCGCCCGAAAAATTTGGCGGCCATATCAGCATTACTGGTGGCAATCGCGATTATCTCAACACCAAAATTAACGTGGGCGGCAACGGCATGTTGTTTGATTACACGCACAAAGAAGGCGATGGTGCGCGCGATAATACCCACTCAAACATTGAGGATGTGAATTTTAAAATTACCAAAGGTCTCAATGAAAATCATGCCATTACGCTGCGCGCTAACTGGTTTACCGAGAGTTCTCAAGTGAGTTACAGCGGATTAACCCAAGCCGAATACAATAATTTTGGCGGCGATTATAATCCGTTTCAGCATGACGATTTTGAAACCACACGCTATGGCTTATCGGCCACCCACGATTGGCAAATTAACAACAACGCCATTTTAACCACCAATGTTTACTATAGTTATTTTGATCGCGATTGGTGGCGTCAACAAAGTAATAGTAATTTTGGATTAACTGCTGCAACAGGAAGAAGTATTGCGACAGGAGTTGGCTGTGATGCTTTTGTAACCAAAAGAAGAGATGGCATTGCAGCTAGTGGCGACGAATGCCAAGGCAACCAGGGTCGCTTGCGTACTTATAACACCTATGGCGTAGAGCCACGTTTAACCGTTGCGCATGCGTGGGGCGAGCTTGAGGTGGGTGCAAAAGCACACTTTGAGGATCAAGAACGTAAACAAAAAAATGGCACCTCACCAGCTGCACGCACTGGTAGTTTAAGCGAAAATAACGAGCGCCAAACCGATGCTTATTCTGGCTTTATTAGCAACCGTTTTGATATTGGTCAGTTTTCAATTACGCCAGCGATTCGTTACGAACATATTAAAAATGAGCGTACCAACCGCTTAAATGGCGCCAATGGCGATAACACCTTAGATGAATGGATTCCTGGTTTAGCAGTTGCTTACAACCCAAATGAACGCTTAACTGTGTTTGCAGGTGTGCACGAAGGCTTTGCGCCACCACGCACCGAAGATTTAATTACCAATACGGGTGGTAGCATTGAGGTGGAATCAGAAAAATCCACCAATTGGGAGTTAGGTTTTAGAGCAAAACCAAGCAGCCATTTTAATATTGAGGCCACCGCTTTTTATAACGATTTTAAAAACTTAATCGCGGTTGGCTCAGTGGCCAGTAACGTGAACTTATCGCAAGGCGAGGCTACTTTTGCGGGTTTAGAATTGGCTGGTAAATATGATTTTGAAAACGGTTTATATAGTCGCTTGGCTTACACTTGGCTGCCAGTGGCCGAGCAAGATGATCCATTTAGGCAAGTCAGCAATAACGCTGTTGTGGCTGGTAGCGCAAAAGGTAATCGCCAACCTTATGCGCCCAAAAATACGCTGACTGCAGCTTTGGGTTACAAATTAAACAACTGGGATATGCAGCTTGAAGCGGTGTATGTGGGCAAACAATTTTCCGATTTTGCCGAAACGGGCGCTGTGCCAAACACGGTGCTGGGCTTAACAGGCCAATTTGGCGAAATTAGCAGCTACACTATTTATAACGCGGCTATTAATTACACATTGCCAAAATATAAAACCACGCTATTTTTAGTGGGTAAAAATATTTTTGATAAAGATTATGTAGTGGATAGAACGCGTGGTATTTTGACTGGAACGCCTGCGCTCATACAAGTGGGTGCACGCTACAATTTTTAGGCACAATTTTTAAATCCCAGCTTGCCATTGCCAAGCGCCACATTTTGGTAATGTGGCGCTTTTTGTTTCAATGGATAAGATTTGTGAAAAAAATTGCAATGTCTCAAACACTAGCATTGGTGCGGCTTGCGGCATGATAACTTTTACAAAGGTTTGCTAGTGGATTCTATGCACATTATCTGGTACTGAGTTGGGTTGAGCCTTATTCTGATGCACATCTGATGGCTGTACATGCAGCGGCTGTACATATGGCGGAATATGCCAAGTTTGCAGCTGTTTGCCGAGCAGTTGCAAGTTGCATTGCATGCGTTCAGCGCCACTTGCGCTCACTTCAAATTCGTATAAGCGCTGTAATTGTGCATGACCACGGCTGTCTCGCCCAATGCGGATTTGTGTGCATGCAACAGTTTCGTCTAATAATTGTAAACTGTAGCGACCCGCCAGCTCACGCCCAGAGTGAATAGCAATTTCGCGTTTTGCGATACTATCCAGCCAGAACCAGGCGCTTATTATTAGAAGGGCAAGCAAAATTGTTTCAAGCATGATGATTTACTTTTTTGGTGTGGGCGTACACAATGTACGTTATATTAATACTATATGAGATATTTATTATATTTTTCAATAGATTGTGTTGTAGTATTAAAAATATAA
The DNA here is from genome assembly GCA_031369365.1 of Methylotenera sp. Classification (GTDB taxonomy): domain Bacteria; phylum Pseudomonadota; class Gammaproteobacteria; order Burkholderiales; family Methylophilaceae; genus Methylotenera_A. The sequence goes on along the minus strand of JANMOP010000037.1, from coordinate 18,477 downwards.
ATTAAGTGATAATTGCATGAAAATCGAATCGCGCGAACAACAAGCGCTAGAAGTTTACATTAAATTGCTGACAGGCAAAGGATTTGGCCCAGATACATTTGTGCCAAGGGTTAGTTTTTTAAACAAATTCATGCCCTTGCTGGCGCATATAGACCTGAATGGTGCCGGCTATCGTATTGCTATTGAAAGTTTAATGGATTCTGTCGCTGAAGGCGATTGGCCAGAAAGTTTGGTTATCGCGCGCGAATACTATCCTTTTTGGCTCAATGATTTAAAGGCTGTTGCACAGCTGAGTAAAAATACAATTACTGATACTTTGCCTATTGATTGGCAGCCTAAACACGTTACCTTGAGTGATTTGTGGCATACGGTTGACGCGGAAAAATTTGATACCACCGATAGTTGGGCGCTAAAAGGTTATACCAAAGCGTTGCGTTTTGAAAATGCTGCGCAAACTTTGATTGATACGCGTTTAAAATTGGCCAAAATTATGCTGGTGAGGTTGCGCGATGCCCCAAATAAAAGCAATAAAGTATATCGAACTACAGTGGATGCGACGTTACCGCTGTTTGAAGTGAAGAAAAATCGCCGCTTATTTTTGGTGGTAGTACGCGAGTTTTTTCATTTTTGGGCGGGCAACCCAGACGCAGATAAATTTGTACTTAATACTCAATCTGCTAGCATTTTTTAGGCAAAGCATTGGAACAGCATCACTTTTAGCTTAAAACCTTCTGATTTAACTATATCTTTTAGCCCTAATTAGGTGCAATGCACTTTGGATAGCACTAAATTAGTGCTTTAATCCAACCTTTGCGTATAAAAAACCTTTTAAAATCAATGTGTGTTCTATTGGCTTGTTTTTTGCTTATAAAACGTTTTGTTTCAAATCTAATCGCTAATAATAATTTTAAGTTATATGGGGAGTAATTTTCAATGGAAGCTTTAGTTTCAGCCAGTGACGTGTTATTTGTATTGCTGGGCGCTATCATGGTGTTAGCCATGCACGCGGGGTTCGCGTTTTTAGAAGTCGGCACTGTTCGCAGTAAAAATCAAGTCAATGCTTTAGTCAAAATCATGGTGGATTTTTCAATATCTACCATCGCTTACTTTTTTATTGGTTATAGCATCGCTTATGGGGTTAGCTTTTTTAGCGGTGCAGAAGTATTGGCCGCCAAAAATGGTTACGATTTAGTCAAATTTTTCTTCTTGCTTACCTTTGCAGCAGCTGTGCCTGCTATTGTTTCTGGCGGTATTGCCGAGCGTGCAAAATTTAATCCACAAATTGCTGCCACGTTCTTATTGGTGGGTTTTGTGTATCCATTTTTTGAAGGCATTGCTTGGAACAAACATTACGGCATTCAAGATTGGTTGCTGGCTAATTTTGGCGCCACTTTTCACGATTTTGCAGGCTCAGTCGTGGTACATGCCATGGGCGGATGGATTGCGTTAGCAGCGGTTATTTTACTGGGTGCACGCAATGGTCGCTACGGTAAAGATGGGCGTTTAAATGCACACCCACCTTCAAATATACCATTTTTAGCGTTAGGCGCATGGATACTCACTGTGGGCTGGTTTGGCTTTAATGTCATGTCGGCACAAGCGGTGCAGGGTATTTCTGGCCTAGTAGCGGTAAATTCGCTAATGGCTTTGGTGGGCGGCACAATTGCAGCTTTAGTGTTTGGTAAAAATGACCCTGGATTTGTGCATAACGGCCCGTTGGCTGGCTTGGTGGCGGTATGTGCAGGCTCAGATATCATGCACCCACTTGGTGCGCTAGCGACTGGCGTGGTGGCTGGTGGGCTTTTTGTGTGGGCATTTACCATCACGCAAAATCGCTTAAAAATTGATGATGTGCTCGGTGTATGGCCGCTACATGGTCTTTGCGGCGCCTGGGGTGGTTTAGCTGCTGGTATTTTTGGCTTAAAATCATTGGGCGGTTTGGGTGGCGTTAGTTTTATGTCGCAACTTTTAGGCACTGGTTTAGGCGTAGTGATTGCGCTGGCAGGCGGCACGCTTGTTTACGGTGGGCTTAAAAAATTAGTGGGTATTCGTATGAGCGCTGAAGATGAATTTAACGGTGCAGATTTAAGCATTCATAAAATCGCAGCCACTGCGGATAATTAAGCGCGTTTTTTCTATAACAAACTTTACGCCTTAACTAACCTTACGCTTTAAGCTAAACCTTAAACGCCATGCTAAAATTAAGCATGGCGTTTTTTCATGTAATTATTCCCGCAGCTGGCACTGGCAACCGAATGGCCAACGTGTTGCCCAAACAATACATTCCGTTGGCTGGCAAACCGATGATTTCGCACACCATTCAAGTGTTTGTTAAACATCCTCGCATCGCCAGTATTCACCTTGCTTTAAACCCTGACGATGACTTTTGGCGCAGCTTGGCCTTAGAATGGGGCAACTTGGCCTTAGAACCCGCCAGTAAACTCAAGCTACACTACACGGGCGGTGATAGCCGCAGTGAAACGGTGTTGAACACTTTGCGGGTTATAAAGGCAGCAGATGACGATTGGATTTTGGTGCATGATGCAGCGCGCCCAGGGTTAACGCAGAAATTGTTAGATAACCTGTTGAATACGCTAGAAAATGACGCAATAGGCGGCTTGCTGGCCTTGCCGCTGGCAGATACACTTAAGCAAGCCGATGCGGTAAATCGAGTGGCAGACACGATTCCCAGAGCCGATTTATGGCAAGCGCAAACGCCGCAAATGTTTCGTTATGGCACACTTATAAAAGCCTTGCAAAGCTTTAAAGGCATGGCTACGGATGAGGCAGAAGCCATTGAAGCGCTTGGCTTGCAGCCAAAATTGGTGCAAGGCGAATTACGCAATTTAAAAATCACTTATCCGCAAGATTTAATCCTGTTAGAAGCGCTATTAGTGCTTGAACAAAATAAGGAAAGTTTATAATGAGCAATGCACAAGCGATTAGCAATGCACAAGCAATACGCATAGGCCATGGTTTTGACGTACATGCGCTGGTAGTGGGGCGCAAATGTGTGATTGGCGGCGTAGAAATCGCGCATGAAAAAGGTCTGGATGGCCATTCGGACGCTGATGTGTTGTTGCACGCGATTTGCGATGCACTATTAGGCGCAGCGGCGTTAGGTGATATTGGCAAGCATTTTCCACCTTCGGATGACACTTATAAAAATGCAAATTCACGCGCATTATTGTGCCATGTGGTTGCGCTTTTAAAAGCCAAAAATTATGTGGTGAATAATATCGATGCTACGGTAATTTGCGAAGCGCCAAAACTCTCGCCACATACTGCAAAAATGTGTGAAAACATAGCGGCGGATTGCCAAGTGGAGGTAAGCCAAGTGAATATTAAAGCCACCACCACCGAGAAGCTAGGCTTTACAGGCCGCGGCGAAGGCATTGCGGCAGAAGCCGTATGTACTATTATTCAGCAATAAAGCCGCCTTTTAATTCCCTCCCCACGCAGGGGGAGGGTTAGGGCGGGGGTGCAAAAGGGTGAATGATGTCACCCGCTAATCTTTCACGTATGAATAAGCCGCTTTAGCGGCTATATTCTACGGTAATGCCAAGAACTGGTACACACTAAAAAGTGAAAGGAATATTCAGGTTGATATTTTAAATTCCTAAATAGTAAACTTATGTTTCAATGCTTGCATCAAAGAACCCATAACTCACTAGAAAATCCACATGTTTAAATGGTTTCAAAACTTAGCCAAGCCTTTCCCTGAAAGCTTAATCACCACGCCGCCCAAAAGTTTTTGGCAATTTGTGTGGGACTGCACGCAAGGTATGCGGCCGTATTTGCTGGGCATGACGATTTTTACGGGTTTAATCGGCGCGTTTGAGGCTTTGCTGTTTGCCATGATGGGCAAGGTGGTAGATTGGTTGGCAAATATTCCACCACAACTGTTGTGGCAGCGCGAAGGCGCACATCTAATGTTTCTGGCGGGCATTTTGCTGTTTAGCACGGTGTTTATTATCATGCAAACCATGTTTAAGCATCAGGCGCTGGCGGGTAATTTCCCCATGCGCTTACGTTGGAATTTCCATCGGCTGATGTTGAATCAAAGCATGAGTTTTTACCAAGATGAATTTGCAGGTAGAGTTGCTGCAAAAGTCATGCAAACCGCGCTGGCGGTACGCGACGTGTGGTTTATCGTCGCCGATATTATGATTTACGTGATTGTGTATTTTGGTACTATGGTAACGGTAGTGGGTTATTTTAATCCATTGATCACAATACCATTTTTGGTATGGTTGGCGGCTTACACAGCTTCGCTTAGTTATTTTGTGCCAAAATTAAGTAAAACATCGCAACACCAAGCCGATGCGCGCAGCCTCATGACAGGTCGCATCACCGACGCCTACACTAATATCAGCACGGTTAAATTATTTAGCCACGCGGGACGCGAGGCGGGCTATGCCAAACACGCCATGCATGAGTTTTTAGGCACGGTACACGGGCAAATGCGCTTGGTCAGCCAAGTGGAAATCGTGAACCATATTTTGAACATGCTGCTGATTATCGCAACAGGTTTAACCGCGCTTTTTCTTTGGAGCAAAGGCGAGGTAACTGTGGGCGGTGTGGCGGCGGCAACCGCGATGGCACTGCGGCTAAATGGTGTTTCGCACTGGGTGATGTGGGAGATGACATCGCTCTACGAGCAAGTAGGCACGGTGCAAGACGGTATGAACACGCTCACCATGCACAACGCAATTAACGATGCAACGGATGCAAAAGCTTTGCAAGTAAAGCTTGGTGAAATTAAGTTTGATGCGGTCGATTTTAACTATGGCCGCACATTTCAAGAGGGACGCAATGAGGTATTAAAAAACCTGAATTTAACTATTAAAGCAGGCGAAAAAGTCGGCCTAGTAGGGCGCTCTGGCGCGGGTAAATCTACCATTGTCAATTTGCTATTGCGCTTTTTTGAGGTAGAAAGCGGCAGTATTTTGATTGACGGCCAAAACATTAATGCGGTAACACAAAACTCCTTACGCGCCAGCATTGGCATGGTCACGCAAGATACGTCATTGCTGCACAGAAGTGTTAGAGACAATATTTTGTACGGTCGCCCAGACGCCACAGAAGCTGAAATGATTGCAGCCGCCAAACGCGCCGAAGCGCATGAATTTATTTTAAATTTAAGTGACGCTAAAGGCCGCACAGGTTATGACGCGCATGTGGGCGAGCGCGGTGTGAAGCTCTCTGGCGGACAACGCCAACGCATTGCCATCGCAAGAGTCATGCTAAAAGATGCGCCGATTTTGCTGCTAGATGAAGCCACCAGCGCGCTGGATTCTGAAGTGGAAACTGTGATTCAAGCCAGCTTGTATAATTTGATGCAAGGTAAAACTGTAGTTGCCATCGCGCATCGCTTATCTACTATTGCGGCGATGGATAGGCTGATTGTGTTGGATAACGGTAATATTATCGAGCAAGGTAATCATGCTGAACTGCTTAAACAAGGCGGCTTGTATGCGAGTTTGTGGAATCATCAGAGTGGTGGATTTTTGGGGGAGCTGTAACCCTTTATGCCGGCATACCGACGTAAGTCGGTATCCAGCGTCGTTAAAGTCACTGGATTCCTTGTCAAGTACGGAATGACAAGTGGAATTTGGGATGCGTTAATGTGGGTAATTTGCCCCTCACCCGCACTGTCGTGCACCCTCTGGTGGAACAACTAAGCATCTGACTAGGTTGACAAACAACATCAGCCAAGTCATTGCTAATCCCGCAGGCGGGCGAGGGTTGTTATGATAAGCGCCATCACTTAACTCCCTCTCCCGCAAGCGGGAGAGGGCGGGGGTGAGGGGCGACCAGTAAATTGAAAAGATAACGAGGAGGACACTATGAATGAAATCGAGCAAAAACCACCATTCCCACCCTTCACGCGCGAAACCGCCGTGCAAAAAATTCGCATGGCAGAAGATGGTTGGAACAGCCGCGATCCGCAGCGCGTTTCGCTCGTTTACACGCCTGACTCACAATGGCGCAACCGCGCAGAATTCCCCAAAGGTCGCGCACAAATTGTGGAGTTTTTAACACGTAAATGGGCGAAAGAGCTAGATTACAGGCTGATTAAAGAGCTATGGGCGTTTACCGATAACCGCATCGCCGTGCGCTTTGCTTATGAATGGCATGACGATAATGGCAACTGGTTTAGAAGTTACGGCAACGAAAACTGGCAATTTAACGCGCAAGGCTTAATGGAGCTGCGTTACGCCAGCATTAACGATTTAGCGATTAAAGAAACCGACCGTCAGTTCTTTTGGCCGCTAGGCCGCAGACCAGATGACCACGCGAGTTTGAGTGAAATGGGGTTATGATTTTGTAGGGTGGGTAACTTGTTACCCACGCGCTGCAAAGGTTAAATTTGCACTAACGCGTGGGTTCAAGAACCCACCCTACCTGGCTACCTGGCTGGGGTTGTGAATCCGTAGGGTGGTGCAAACGCAGTTTGCCCACCCTGTTTTAATGCGATTGGTGTGCAAGATAAAGTATTTTTCACACCCTACACTTGCTTCATATTTCGTGTGATTTCAAGAAATTCATCCATTTTCTCAATTTCCATATTTTCGAAGTGCTGTCCAGACTTTGATAAGAATTTTTCTTTTCCTTCATCACTACTGAATATATGTTCCAGATAGTCAGCAAAGCCTTCTCTAAAACACCAAAATAGGTCTTCTAAATGAATAGAAGCCATATTGTCACTCATTGATAAAGCGGAGATAGACTCTTCCAATTTATCCTGTTTAGCTTTCCCCCAGGAATAAGCTATTTTTCTAACGCCTTTCTTCTCACTAAGCGTAGAGTTAGGAGTTAGCGTGTGAAGAACTCCGCACCTTGCTGCATACAGCTCCTCAGCGGAACATTTCAATTTACCATGCTTCAACATCCATGTATTAACCCATTTTTTAAATCTAGAACTTACTTCTTCACTTGGGTTTTCACTTGCTAACCAGCTAGCACTGTCTATTGCCGAGTAAATTAGAATTAGCGATGGAATAATCATATGTTTATTTACACAATCATCGGCCGCTTGAATCAGTTGGAAATAGTTTTTAAATAATTTATCCATTTTTACCTTTATAACTAAGTTGGTGTTCTAAGCCTTCAACAACACAATCACCGCGCCGCTGCCGCCATCTTCAGGCTTAGCTTGGGCATAGGCGATGACTTCATCTTTTTGCATTAACCAGTTGCGTAATTTGTGTTTTAGCACAGGTTCGCGGTTACGCGAGCCTAAGCCTTTGCCATGCACGATTCTGACGCAGCGAATATTGCGTTTTTTGCAGCCACTTAAAAATTCGGCCACATACTCGCGTGCTTCGTTGCTAATTAGGCCGTGTAAATCGATTTGCGCTTGCACTACCCAAAAGCCGCGCCGCAGTTTGCTTAACACGTCTGGCGATTGGCCTGTACGAAGGTACAGTAGCTCTTCGCCGCTTTCTAGCTCGTGTGCGGGGTAAAAATCATCGCTGAGTGAATCTCTTAGTGCTTGTTTTTCATCGCGCATAAATTGTTTGGCGATGGGTTTTGGATAGGTTTTTTCGGTAAATGGCACGTCTATATTAAGTGGGCGGGCGTTTTTGACTGCGGCTTGAAACAGGTTGGCGTTGCTATTTTCTGCTTGGGCTTCAGCCTTTAACTTATCTTGTAGTTGTTGTTTGACTAAGATTAGCGCTTGTTGTTTAGCGGCTTTAAGCGCGCTGGCTTGCGCTTTACTAATGGGAATCGCATTGAGTACCGCACTTTTCTTTTTTGATGATTTAACCATATCAGAATTAACCGCCATTGCAAATTTCCTTGGGTTGGTAGGAGGTGCGACTCGCGCCGATAGCAATGTAAAACATCAAGCACATTTCACCATTTATCGCGGCGAGTCGCCGCTCCTACACATTAAATTCCTTTTCCTTTTTAGGGGGAAGGTTTGGATGGGGGTGCAACGCTTCAGCTTGAAAGATTTTACCCTCTCCCTAAAAGGGCGAGGGGATTTTCGCTAATTCAAATTAGTTAAATAACGTTCAGCATCCAGCGCTGCCATACAGCCCGTACCCGCGCTGGTGACCGCTTGGCGATAGATATGATCTTGCACATCGCCCGCAGCAAATACGCCTGGCACACTAGTTGCGGTTGCGTTGCCTTTGCGACCTGCGCCAGTCACGATATAGCCGCCTTCCATTTCCAGCTGACCTGCAAAAATATCGGTATTGGGTTTGTGGCCAATGGCAATAAACACGCCGCTTAGCGCGATGTCTTTAGTAGCGTTTGTTTGTGTATTTTTAATGCGCATACCTGTAACACCGCTGTTATCGCCTAGCACTTCATCAAGCGTATTGAACAATTGCAGCTCAATTTTGCCTTCAGCCACTCTTGCATTCAGTTTATCCACCAAAATCGCTTCGGCTTTAAATTTATCGCGTCTGTGCACCAAGGTCACTTTGCTGGCAATGTTCGACAAATACAGCGCTTCTTCAACTGCTGTATTACCGCCGCCAATCACTGCAACTTCTTGATTTTTGTAGAAAAATCCATCGCATGTAGCGCAAGCAGAAACGCCTTTGCCGCTAAATTTTTCTTCACTGGGTAAGCCCAAATATTGCGCCGATGCGCCCGTGGCAATAATGAGCGCATCGCAAGTATATTCGCCATTGTCGCCCACTAAGCGGATTGGTTTTTCGGTCAAATGTGTGGTGTGAATATGGTCAAAAATTATTTCGGTATTAAAACGCTCGGCGTGTTTTTGAAAGCGCTCCATCAGCTCTGGGCCTTGCACGCCGTCGGCGTCGGCTGGCCAGTTGTCTACATCAGTGGTGGTCATTAATTGGCCGCCTTGCGCGATACCAGTAATAAGCACAGGTTTTAAATTAGCGCGTGCGGCATAAACAGCAGCAGAATAACCCGCTGGGCCTGAACCTAAAATGAGAAGATGAACGTGACGTGTTGCCATGGTTGTTACTTTCTTTGAATACGATGAATAGGTAAAAAATCGAGTTAAATTGCTTATTTTCAAGTGAAGTAATAAGCAAGTTTTTAATTTAACACTATTTTAATTTTTAGGCGTACTTTACGCAATTTGATTTTGCTATAATCATCAATTAATTTAATCATTGCCAACTTCAATTTTTAGGTATTTTTCAAGGTTAATAACACATTGTTTTTTAATAAAAAATCATCTACTGTCAATGGCCGTGTCGAAGTGCCAAAAACCCCCCAGCAACAAAAACACGCACATTTACTGCGTGAGGCTTGGTGGTTAGGTTTGGTGTTGCTTGGTTTGTATTTAGCGGTCATCTTATTCACTTACAATCAGCAAGATCCATCTTGGTCGCACATGGCGAGCGAGCACGCCGCTATTAGCAATGCTGGAGGCTCAGTCGGCGCTTGGGTTTCTGATATGTTGTTGTATTTATTTGGTTTTTCGGCTTGGTGGTGGGTGGTGTTAGCGTTTTACAGCATGTGGTTGGTGTATCAGCGTTTAGAGCTCACTATTTCAGAACGACCATTTTTAGTATTTAATCTATTTGGATTTGGCATATTAATACTGGGCTCGTCCGCCTTAGAAGCTGGTCATTTAATTACCTTGCCCGCCTCTTTGCCATTAGTTGCGGGCGGTATGCTGGGTAACGCCGTAGATAGTGCCTTGCGGGGCATGTTTGGTTACGCAGGTTCTACGATGACTTTACTATTGTTATCTGCTATTGGCTTTAGTTTATTCACGGGCTGGTCGTGGATTATGATGACCGAAAAACTGGGCTTTGGCTTGATTGCAAGCTATCACTGGGCAAAAGACAAATATCACGATTGGCAAGACAGGAAAGCGGGCAAAGTAGTTGAGCTTAAACGCGAAGAATTTGTTGAAAACGAGCGTAAACGCACTGAAGACCGCGCCCCACTTGAAATTAAGCCTGCACAAGTAGAAATCGCTAAAAGTGAGCGCGTGTTAAAAGAAAAACAAACCACGCTATTTGATTCTCCTACTGATTCTATGCTGCCACCTTTGCATTTGCTGGATGAAGCCAATAATACAGTTGAGCTACCTTCAAACGAAACGCTGGATTTCACTTCGCGTTTAATCGAGCGTAAATTAGCCGATTTTGGTATTGAGATTAAAGTGCTCTCGGCTCAGCCTGGACCTGTCATTACACGCTTTGAGCTAGAGCCTGCGGCGGGCGTAAAAGGCAGCCAAATCACCAATTTAGCGCGGGATTTAGCACGCGCACTGTCGGTGGTGAGCATTCGCGTGGTGGAGACTATTCCTGGTAAAAGTTGCATGGGTTTGGAAATTCCTAATGCAAAACGTCAAACTGTATTTTTATCTGAAATTATGGGGAGCCAAGTGTATGCAGATATGCATTCGCCGATTGCCATCGCCATGGGCAAAGATATTGCAGGCAAGCCAGTGGTGGCAGATTTAGCCAAAATGCCACATGTGTTGGTGGCAGGTACTACAGGCTCGGGTAAATCGGTGGCGATTAACGCGCTAATTTTAAGCTTTTTGTATAAAGCCGAAGCGTCAAAAGTACGCATGATTTTGATTGACCCGAAAATGCTGGAGCTTTCAGTTTACGAAGGCATTCCGCACTTATTAGCGCCAGTAGTTACCGATATGCGCCAAGCCGCCAATGCGCTTAATTGGTGCGTGGCCGAGATGGAGCGGCGTTATAAGTTAATGTCGATGCTCGGTGTGCGTAACTTGGCTGGATACAACCAAAAAATTAAAGATGCCGCAAAATTGGGCGAAAAAATTCCCCATCCGTTTAGCCTCACGCCAGACGAACCAGAGCCGCTAGAAGAGATGCCACTTATCGTGGTGGTGATTGATGAGCTGGCCGACTTAATGATGGTAGTGGGTAAAAAAGTAGAGGAGTTAATCGCACGCTTAGCCCAAAAAGCACGCGCTTCGGGCATCCATTTGGTGTTGGCCACACAGCGGCCTTCTGTGGATGTGATTACTGGGCTTATTAAGGCGAATATTCCTACGCGCGTGTCGTTTCAAGTGTCTAGCAAAATAGATTCGCGCACCATATTAGACCAAATGGGCGCTGAAGCGTTACTTGGTCAGGGCGATATGCTGTACATGCCGCCTGGAACGGGTTATCCAGTACGCATTCACGGCGCTTTTGTAAGCGATCACGAAGTGCATCAAGTGGTGAACCACTTGAAATCACTGGGTGAGCCGAACTATATTGAAGGTATTTTGACCAATGAAACAGAAGGCGGCGGCGATATTGATGGCATGGGTAATGATGATGGCGGCGAAAAAGACCCGCTATATGACGAGGCGGTTTCAATCGTGCTAAACAGTCGTCGCGCCAGCATTTCATCGGTTCAACGTCAGCTAAGAATCGGCTACAACCGTGCGGCAAGGCTGATAGAAGATATGGAGCGCGCTGGATTAGTGTCTGCCATGCAAAGCAATGGTAACAGAGAGGTATTGGCTAAAGGAGTTGTGTCACACAATGAATAAATTGCTGTTTGGATTCGTGTTATTAGTTTCAAATATAGCTATGGCGGACGGCGTTTCTAGCCTGCGCGATTTTTTTAATCACACGACAACCATGCGCGCCCAATTTAGCCAAGTGGTAAACGACAGCAAAGGCCACAAAGTACAAGAGGTTGAAGGCACTATGCAACTTCAAAGGCCTAATAAGTTTCGCTGGGATTACAAAAAACCTTATGAACAGCAAATTGTGAGCGATGGTAAACAAGTATTTTTGTACGATACCGAGTTGCAACAAGTCACGATTCGTGAGTTGAGTAAATCGCTAGGCTCTAGCCCTGCGGCTTTATTGGCAGGCGGTGAAGCCGTAGAAAAAAGTTTTATTTTAAAAAATGCCACACGCAAAGATGGCCTCGCTTGGGTATTGGCCTTGCCAAAAAACAAAGAAAGTGGCTTCGACCGCGTACTGCTTGGGTTTAAGGCGGATAAGTTACGCAAAATGGAGCTGTATGACAGTTTTAATCATATAACGCACATTACATTTAACGAAGTCGAGCGCAACCCCACATTGCAAGAAGCTACATTTTTATTTACCCCACCCGAGGGTGTGGATGTGGTAGGCGAATAAAATGATTATTGAGAAATAAATAACACAACAGTACCAATAATGCTTATTAATTATTTACTTTATTAACTCGCAATAATTCGTTATTATTCAAGCATTACTTGATTTTTTAAAGACAAATATGCCACTTATCCCCCATCACTTTAAATCTTATTTGCTTGTTATTAGCCTACTTTTAACAGCCACTTTTTCGACGCTGGCGCTCGCGCTACAAGACGCTAATGTGGTGGTGGCAGAAGTTTTAATGCGCAAAGGCGATTTCAAAGGCGCTTACCAATTGCTAGAACCCTTAGAAACAGCACGTGCTGGCGATATTGATTACGACTATGCATTTGGTATTGCTGCAGTAGAAAGCAACAATGCGGCGCGTGGCGCAATAGCTTTAGAGCGCGTGTTGGCCAAAGATAAAAACCATAAAAATACGCGCGCAGCCATAGATAAAGCGCATTCTATGTTGGGCACAAGTAAGGCTTCTGAGGCCAACCCCAGCCAGCTTACACAACAAAACGCAAGTGCGGAGGCCATAAATACCGCTGAGAATTCGCAAACTGTGGCGCAGGATAGCACTGTAATTCAAGCGGATACTTTAATCCGCAAAGGTGATTTTAATGCTGCCTATCAATTGCTAGAACCACTAGAATCTAAATACGCTGGTGATATTAATTATGATTATTTGTTAGGCATTGCTGCGGTAGAAAGCAAAAATTTTACGCGCGGCGCGTTTGCTTTAGAGCGCGTGTTAGCGCTAGACCCCAACCATAAAGATGCGCGTGCCGTGATGGCCAAGGCGCACTTAATGTTGGGCGAAACCGAGGCCTCAAAAGCAGAGTTTAATAACGTGCTCAAACAAAATCCTGATGCTGAAACCAAAAAAGCGATAACAAAGTTACTGTCCGCAATGGATAAAAATGAAGGCATTGTTACTACTTTTGGGGCTTACTTAGATGCTAGCGTAGGCTGGGATTCTAATGTAAGTAGCGCGCCAGGCATTGCCTCTGTAGGCATACCTGCTTTTGGTGGAATCATTGTTCCGCTAGGTAATGCCGCACAAGAAAAATCGGATAATTTTATGAATGTGGCAACTGGCCTTTCGGTGCGCCATCCTGTTACTGACGAGTTTGCTGTGTTTGGTAATGCAAGCGTCACTGGCCGCTTCAATAGCTCAGAAACTGACTTTAACAATAGCTTGTTAGATTTCAATGCGGGTTATCAGTATCAGCGAAATGAAAATAATTTCAGTTTGGCCGCGCAAAATAATTATTTTGAGTTAAATAACGAGAGTTTTAGGCATGCTTTTGGTGCCACTGCACAATGGCTGTATAACATTGACGCTTTCAATCAAGTTGGCGTTTATGGGCAATTTTCACGGCTTAAATATAATGCCAGCCCCATTCGTAATGCCGATAGATCGATTCTTGGTGTTAATGTTGGCCATGTATTTCAGGGGGATTTCAATCCAGTTGTTTTTGGCAGTATTTACGGCGGACGTGAAGATGCACGCGACTCCTCAGTAGATTTTCTAGATCAAGATGTGTTTGGTTTACGTGCAGGCGGACAACTTAGCTTTAATCCCATGTGGCAACTTAATGCCACAGTGAGCTACGAGCAACGCGATAACGATGAAAATGACCCTTTCTTTTTAACTCAGCGCAAAGATAAACAATACGATGCAGTTGTCGGCCTGCGCTATTTTCCAGCACCCAGTTGGTCTATTAAACCGCAAATCAGTTATACCAAAAACAAATCTAATATCGACTTAAATAGCTATGAGCGCAATATTATTTCAGTCAATGTGCGTAAAGATTTTAGCTGGTAATTGCCTAAATAGCCCACTATTGCTGGCTTAAGTTTGGGTATAATCTACCACCTTGAACAGCTTATTTCAACCAGCCGCACCACAAGCACCGCTCGCAGAAAAACTTCGCCCTAAAACTTTGGATGAAGTTGTCGGGCAATCCCATCTTTTAGGCGAAAATAAGCCGCTGCGCCTCGCATTTCAATCGGGTAATTTACCCTCGATGATTCTGTGGGGGCCGCCAGGCGTGGGCAAAACCACACTAGCGCGGCTAATTGCGAATACCGCAGACGCTGATTTCATCCCCATTTCTGCCGTGTTATGCGGCATAAAAGATATTCGTGATGCCATTGAGCGCGCCGAGTTGACTTTGCAACAGCATGGCCGCAAAACCATTCTTTTTGTAGATGAAGTGCATCGCTTTAACAAAGGTCAGCAAGATGCGTTTTTGCCATTTGTAGAAAGCGGGCTAATCACTTTTATTGGCGCGACTACTGAGAATCCATCGTTTGAGGTGAATAGCGCGCTATTAAGCCGCGCGCAAGTATTTGTGTTAAATGCGCTAAGTGAGCCAGAACTGGCGCTGCTGTTAGAGCGTGCACGTTTGCTAGTGGCGGAAAATATCAGTTTTAGCGATGCAGTAAAAGAACAAATTGTAGCGTATGCCGATGGCGATGCGAGACGTTTACTAAACTTCGCAGAAGCCTTATTTAATGCGGCTTCAGGCACAAATATAAGTCAAATTGACGAAGCGTTTTTGCAAACCACCATGGCCAGCAAATTACGGCGTTTTGATAAAGGCGGCGAAGCGTTTTATGATCAGATTTCTGCACTGCATAAATCGGTGCGTGGCAGCAATCCAGATGCCGCCTTGTATTGGTTTTTACGCATGATAGACGGCGGCGCAGATCCGCTCTACCTAGGCCGCCGCATTGTGCGTATGGCGATAGAAGACATTGGCCTAGCAGATCCTAGAGCACAAGGCGTATGTTTGGAGGCCTGCCAAATCTACGAGCGCCTCGGCTCGCCAGAAGGCGAATTGGCCTTGAGTAACGCGGTGATTTATTTGGCCGTCGCGCCGAAAAGCAACGCCGCTTATAACGCCTATAATCAAGCCAAAGCATTTGTCGGACAAGACAAGTCACGCCCCGTGCCGCTACATTTAAGAAACGCGCCAACCAAGCTGATGAAAGCATTGGATTATGGCAAAGATTATCGGTATGCACACAACGAGCCAGAAGCTTACGCAGCAGGCGTAGATTACTTTCCCGATGAGCTTTATGAAGGTAAAATTGGTGAAAGTAAAAACGCCCCACCACAGTTTTATACGCCCACACCGCGCGGCTTAGAAGGTAAAATAAGTGAAAAATTGGCGCATCTGCGCGAGTTAGATAAAAAAGCTAAAAAATAACTTAGCCACAGAGAACACCGAGTACACAGAGAAAATCTTAAGATGGCGGATGATTTAACAAGTCAGATAATTGGTGCGGCAATTGAAGTGCATACTGTCTTGGGCTCAGGGTTGTTGGAAAGTGTATATGAATTGGCGCTTTGCAGAGAGTTTGAGTTGCGAGGAATCTCTTTTGAAAGGCAAGTGAAAGTTGATATTGAATACAAAGGGCTGGTTATTGTTGGGCAGCGATTAGATTTATTGGTGTTTAGTGAAGTGATTGTTGAGCTAAAATCACAGGTAAGATTGTCAGATTTCGCTTCAGCACAGTTATTATCGTATTTAAAATCCACAGGTTTAAAGCGCGGTTTAATAATTAATTTCGCTGAGAATAAATTGATTAACGGCATAAAAAGAATTTCTCTGTGAACTCGGTGCTCTCTGTAGCTAAAAAAGATTTAAGGAAAATATGTTAGATATTCAGCAATTAAGAAATGATTTAGATGGTGTTGTAAGCCAGTTAAATAAACGCGGATTTTTGTTTAATTCAGCATATTTTGTTCAGCTAGAAGCTGAACGCAAAACTATTCAGACCAATACCGAGGCGTTGCAAGCTAAGCGCAATGCGGCTTCTAAAAGCATTGGTTTTGCCAAATCTAAAGGTGAAGATGTGTCCGCAATCATGGCAGAAGTGGCTGGTTTGGGCGACAAACAAAAAGCGGGCGAAGCGCGTTTGGCGGAAATTCAAGAACAACTCAAAAATTTGATGTTGAATGTGCCGAACTTGCCACATGAAAGCGTGCCAGCAGGCAAATCTGAAGCCGATAACGTAGAAGTACGCAAAGTGGGTACACCACGCACGTTTGATTTTGCAGTGAAAGACCACACGGATGTTGGTGCGCCGCTGGGTTTGGATTTTGACACAGGTATTAAATTATCGGGTGCGCGCTTTACCTTTATGCGTGGCCAAATCGCCAAGTTACATCGTGCCATGGCGCAATTTATGTTGGATACGCAAACCGAGCAACACGGCTACGAGGAATGCTACACACCTTATTTGGTAAATGCTGAGACTTTATTAGGGACTGGTCAGTTACCAAAGTTTAAGGGTGACTTATTCCAGTTGAAGCGTGAGACCGTCATTGGTCGTGGTGCTGCGATTGGACCAGATGGTAATGAAATTCCACAACCTGAATCGTCTGGTTTAGACATATCTAAAGAAATGTTTTTAATTCCAACCTCCGAGGTGACACTCACCAACACCGTGCGCGATGAAATCATCCCTGCTGAATCATTGCCAATCAAGCTGACCGCACACACGCCGTGCTTCCGCTCAGAGGCTGGTTCTTACGGACGTGATACCAGAGGCATGATTCGTCAGCACCAGTTTGATAAGGTGGAGATGGTGCAAATTGTGCACCCAAGCAAAAGCTATGAGGCTTTAGAAGAAATGGTTGGCCATGCGGAAAACATCTTGAAAGCGCTCGAATTGCCATACCGAGTAGTCTCGCTTTGCACTGGCGATATGGGTTTTGGTGCGGCTAAAACTTATGATTTAGAGGTGTGGCTGCCCGCACAAAACACTTACCGAGAAATATCCAGCGTTAGCAATTGCGAGGCCTTCCAAGCACGTCGTTTACAAGCGCGCTTTAAAAATGCACAAGGTAAAATGGAGTTTGTACATACGCTGAATGGTTCTGGCTTGGCGGTAGGGCGCACGTTAGTGGCGGTGTTAGAGAATTATCAAAACGCAGACGGAAGCGTGACGATTCCTAAAGTATTGTTGCCCTACATGAACAATCTTGAGGTGATTAAACCTAACTAATTGTAGGAGGCACGACCTCGTGCCGATATATGGTATCGCGACGAGGTGTCGCTCCTACTGGTTAAGCGCAAAAATTTGATTGTTGCTGGCAATTTTAAAGCTATCTTGCTCAGGATTATGATCAGGTTGGTAGCGCACTAAAATGTTGTAGTAGCTCCGTATCGATTCCACAAAAATGATAGGCTGGCCACAGCCACAGTAACCGTATTTGGCATTCACATAATAGTTTGGATTATTCAGCATCAACAAGGTTTTTTTCACGTCCGCCCAGCTATTTGGATTAAGTTTTAAGCGCTGCGCTAACACACGCGCATCTTCCACATGCGCGTAACCAATGTTGTATGAGGCCAGCGCCATATAGGTGCGATCAGGTTCTGGAACTCGTTCAGGAATCGTATCAATTTGTAAATTAATGTACTTTGCGCCAGCGGGAATACTCTGTTTCGGATCTAACCTATCAGTTACCCCCATGCGGTCAGCAGTCGCTTCTGTCAGCATCATCAGCCCGCGCACATTGGTGGGCGATGTGCTAAATGTATCCCAATGCGATTCCTGATAGCTTACGGCTGCAAGTAAGCGCCAATCTGTGCCCGTGATGTCTTGCGCTTGCTTAAATAAATGCACGTATTTAGGTAATAGCGTATTGCTGCGTATCAAAAAAGTCTTTATATCTAAAGGGTTGAGACGTTTTGCATTGCCGTGATAGCGATCAACCAAGTTACGAAGTGTGCCATTATTTTTAATTTTGGTAAAAAATGCGTTAGTTTTTTTTAGCAGTTTTGAATCTGAATTTTTAGCTAATGCCCAAGCAATTTTTTCTGGCTCGCCAATCGCGAAAGCCACACCTAAATTGGGATGATAGTTTTGCAAAATTGCAATTAAATGGCTATCGGCAATCGTATATTCAATATCACCAAGGGCAACTTCGGTAATCAATTGTTCAGAATCAGCATCATCCCGCTCATTCCAAACCAACCCAGGCTCCTGTTCGCGCAACTTGGTTAGGCGCTCTACAAAGCTGGTGCCTGTTGGCACAGTAATGCTCGATCCTACTATATCTTTTAAATTTTTTGGCGGTTTTACACCACTGGTTTTATTGTAAACCACTTGCTGTTGCACATCATGATAGGGAATAGTGAAATTAATACGCTTTTTGCGCGATTCGGTAATCGAAATGTCTGCTGCCGCAATGTCGGCTTTGCCGCTTAAAACAGCAGGCAATACTTGGTCAATATGATTGGCTACAATGAGTTTTAATTGCGCGTCTTTATATTGTGGGTCATCACCGAGCTCTTTTACAAACAATTTGGCTAAATCATAATCTAGTCCAGCTGACTCGTTATCGCCATTCACATAATAAGTGTTGGGGCTGTTCATAGTCACAAAAGTGATGACTTTG
>JANMOP010000101.1:0-19687 GCA_031369365.1 Methylotenera sp. | reverse complement strand
TGCGTTACCGCGCCCTGAAACACATAGGGTAACACTGCGTACGCACCGCCAAAGGTGAGCATGGCAGCCTTGGTAAAAAACCACGCCATTTGCGTTAATGTCGCATCCCAACCATAGCGCCACACCAATAGCAGCATGGCTAACAGCCAGATGGCAACGCCAATAAGAATAAACTTTATAAACGTTTTAAAGTTAAATTTTGCATGGGCTGGTGGTGGCGATTCGTCATCTATGACAGATTTACCATAGTTTTTTTCACTCGCTAGGTGACCACTTCCGTTCACAAACAAAGTTGGCCGATAGCGATTAACCATGTAGCCAATCAATGCGGCGCTAAGAATTATCAACGGAAACGATATTTTAAACAAAGTAATCGCCACAAATGATGCCGCTGAAATTGCCCATAAAGCACTGTTTTTAAGGATTCGAGAGCCGATTCGATAAGCCGCGAACAGCACAATCGCCACCACCGCTGGCTTAATGCCATATAGCACGCCTGTCACGGCTGGCATGTCGCCAAAGCGCATATAAATATAGCTCAGAAAAATTAAAATCAGCAGCGAAGGTAGCACAAACAACCCGCCGGCAATCAAGCCACCACGCGTTTTATGCATCAACCAACCGATATAAGTCGCCAATTGCTGCGCCTCAGGTCCTGGCAACACCATGCAATAATTTAGCGCATGTAAAAAACGTTTTTCAGAAATCCAGCGTTTATTTTCCACTAGGTCGTGATGCATAATCGCAATCTGCCCTGCAGGCCCGCCAAAGCTAATAAAGCCTAACTTTAGCCAATACCAAAACGCCTGTTTAAGCGTGGGCGTAGCTGGCGTTTCATTCAGAATCTGTATTGAATTTTCAGTCATGTAAATCCATTAATTAAACTACTTTTTATTGTATCGTTAAAGTCATTATCAAGTAAAAAAGTTTGGCACGCGATATGCTTAATACTAAATAACTAGCAAATTGCTAATTTAATACAAAAGAAAGGTTAGGCTTGACATGTCTGATACAACAAAAACAAGTTTAGATAAAATTAAATTTTTAGATCAAATGATGGAAGACTTGGCAGGTGACGAATTTGAAGATTTTGATGCGTCAGAAACCAGCATCGGTGCTAGTGTTAAACGCCATGACATTACTGAAGATTTAGAACAAATTGATACTTTGCACTAAAATTTATTCACAGTATTTAAAAAAGCTGGCGGAAGAGGCGAGATTCGAACTCGCGACAAGGTAAACCCTGTGCCACCTTTCCAGGGTGGTGACTTAAACCGCTCATCCACTCTTCCGTATCGATTGTATTAGCTTGTTAAGTTGCAGGTGGCGGATTATATATGACAACACAAACTAAATATAGACGGCATGATAAGCTAATCAAGCCAAGTTTTAATATGCCACATTTAAATGCGCTAGTCTTTAAGTAAATAAGTATTCACCTCGCCTTTGCCCTTTACTTGTACTAGGCCGCGAGATTCTAATGTGTGCTTATCTTTCAATAGGTTATAGGTAAATTCACTCACTTGAATGGTATCTGGCAAACCCGTTTGCTCCATGCGGCTAGCCATATTCACCGCGTCTCCCCAAATATCATAAGCAAATTTACTGGTGCCTATCACGCCTGCCACTACTGGGCCGCTGCTAATACCAATGCGCATCTGTAATGCTTTGCCCGTTTGCACATTAAACTTGGTGAGTTCTTTTTGCATGTCGATTGCCAGCTTTGCTATTACATTTGCGTGATCTTTTTGAGTAATGGGTGCGCCACTCACCACCATGTAGCCATCGCCAATGGTTTTGATTTTTTCTAAGCCATAAAGATTGGCCAAATGATCGAACCGAGAAAATATTTCACTCAATATTCCCACCAGCTCGGCGGGTGACATGGTGGTGGTCAGCTTAGTAAAACCAACAATATCTGCAAATAAAATGGTCACAGCATCATGGCTATCCGCAATGCGCATATCGTTGTCTTTTAGTCGGTTGGCAATCAATTTTGGTAGAATATTCAATAGCAGTTTTTCAGATCTAGCTTGCTCTAACACCAGCTCATGCAATGTTTGTTCTTTTTGGCTTTGAAAATAGCGCATCACCGCATACAAAATACAAGCTACGCCCATAATATTCATCAGAAAAAACGTGTCTTTAATGTGCGTTGGGATCGGCAATGAGTTGCCAACAAACATATAGTTTAGCTTCCAAGAAAGCGCCGCTAATAGGGTAAACAATATAAACCATGGCGTTGATTGACGCGTACCCAATATCATCAATGCGCCAATCGGCGATAAAATCGCCCATATTGCAATACCACTAGATGCCTCGTAACCGCCTATTGCCCACTGCATAAAAAATGGCATGACAAGCAACATCACTAATTGCGTGAATGTTAAATATTCAAACTTTTTACTACGGTAAAATATCAATAAACTGACATACGAAACAACGATATAAGCATAAGGCACGGCAGCCATCATGGCGTAACCCTCGCCCAAGCCCGATAATGTGTATATCCAAAAAACACAAACCAAGCTCTCAGCAAATACTAAAATGGTGAGTATGGCTCTACTTAATGTGGAGTCTGTAGGATGGCTGAGGCTTTGCCAAAATTCTCTCGTAGAAATGCCAAATGACGCGTTTGAATTAGGCATAAATTAAAGGTTAATCCCTATTGAAATATTATTTACATTTATTAATGCTAAAACTATATCGTATGTAGCTAGTGCACGCCACACTCTAATAAAAAAACCAAAAAGAATTTTAACAAAATTAGGATTTGGACTTGATTTGCGCGCCACTAAGGTTTATTGTTTACATCCAGCTTATTTTACAAATTCCTTTAACCAACAAGGGATTAGCTTAGGTTGAGCTAGCGTTTGAAATAAAATAAATAAATACGTTGTAATGCGGTTTTTCACGTAGAAATACTATATTAACAGTCACAAAAATAGAGGAGTTAGCATGGACGGCGACAACAAAGTAAGTAGTGCAAGTTTAGATACACTTTCAGGCCTTGGTGTAAAACACCCTTACAAAGCCAAATATGACAATTACATCGGTGGCAAATGGGTTGCACCAGTTGAGGGCAAATATTTTGATAACGTGAGTCCAGTCACAGGTAAAAACTTTTGTCAGATTGCACGCTCTACTGAGCAAGATGTGAATTTAGCTTTAGATGCAGCGCACGCCGCTAAAGACGCTTGGGGCAAAACCTCATACGCCGCCCGTGCCGTTATTTTGAACAAAATCGCGGATGTCATGGAAGCTAATTTAGAGGCTATTTCAATCGCAGAAACTATCGACAACGGCAAACCACTGCGCGAAACCACTTATGTGGATATCCCATTAGCTATTGATCACTTCCGTTATTTTGCAGGCTGCATTCGCGCACAAGAAGGTTCAGTTTGTGAAGTTGACGAAACCACTGTTGCGTATCACTTCCACGAGCCACTGGGCGTGGTGGGTCAAATTATTCCTTGGAACTTCCCTATTTTAATGGCAGTTTGGAAATTAGCCCCAGCCCTAGCCGCAGGTAACTGCGTAGTATTAAAACCAGCCGAACAAACACCTGCTTCTATTTTGGTGTTGATGGAAATTATTGGCGACCTATTACCAGCAGGCGTGTTAAACGTAGTAAACGGCTTTGGTTTAGAAGCAGGCAAGCCGTTGGCCAGCAGCAAACGCATTGCAAAAATCGCATTTACAGGCGAGACTTCAACAGGTCGCTTGATTATGCAATACGCATCACAAAACTTAATTCCAGTCACGTTAGAACTAGGCGGCAAATCACCTAACATCTTCTTTGAAGACATCATGGATGCAGACGACGCATTCTTCGATAAAGCAATTGAAGGCCTAGTATTGTTCTTGGTGAACCAAGGCGAAGTGTGTACCTGCCCAAGCCGCGCATTGATTCAAGAATCTATCTACGACAAATTTATGGCGCGCGTGTTAGAGCGCGTCAAAGTGGTCACGCAAGGCAGCCCATTAGACATGAACACCATGGTTGGCGCACAAGCTTCGCAAGAGCAAGTGGAAAAAATCATGAGCTACATGAAAATTGGTCAAGACGAAGGCGCAGAATTGTTAATCGGCGGCGAGCGTAAAGTGCAAGATGACGCTGCAATTAAAGATGGCTTTTACATTCAGCCCACCATCTTTAAAGGCCATAACAAAATGCGTATTTTCCAAGAAGAAATTTTTGGCCCAGTATTATCTGTGACTACATTTAAAGACGAAGCTGAAGCTTTAGCCATCGCTAACGATACGCTATACGGCCTAGGCGCTGGCGTTTGGAGCCGTAACGGCAACCGCGCGTACCGCATGGGTAAAGCCATTCAAGCAGGTCGTGTATGGACTAATTGTTACCACTTGTACCCTGCCCACGCAGCGTTCGGTGGCTACAAACAATCGGGTATTGGTCGCGAAAATCACAAAATGATGCTCGACCATTACCAACAAACTAAAAACTTGCTGGTAAGCTACAGCGAAAATAAACTTGGTTTTTTCTAAACTAACATTTAGCTACTGCGCTCGTTAATGCGTTGTTGAAAAGCGGTTCAAAATCCTCATGTATGACATATACATTCCGGTTTTTAACCACTTTTCGCCTAGCCTTAACATCGCTCGCTACGCTAACTGAATAGTTTCAACAATCAATCGGGCGGGGTTAATCCTCGCCCTTTTTGTTTTTAAAACCGTATAATAAAGTTTATTTTTTTGTAGGAGAATGAACATGGATGACATTAAACCAGCGCAAGTAACACGCGTTGATAGCACCGAAGCCGCCAACCAGCTGATCGACCAACTGCGCGCCAAATATGGCGAGCTGATGATTCATCAATCGGGCGGTTGTTGCGATGGCAGTACACCGATGTGCTTTGGCAAAGACGAATTTTTACTTGGTAATTCTGATGTGCAATTGGGCGAAGTGCATGGCGTGGGCTTCTACATGTCTGAATCCCAGTTTGCCTATTGGGAACACACGCATTTAACCTTGGATGCCATCCCTGGTATGGGCGGCCAGTTTTCGTACGACAACGGTACGGGCATGCGCTTTCACATTCGCTCTCGGCTCTATTCAGACGAAGAATGGGCAGTATTAGAAAAAAATCCTGTCAAGCACTGCGGTTAAAACTACAAACTAAGGTAAAATACGCGCTTGGCGGGCCTCCCCGCATTGTAAAGTAGCCAAATTGGTCAGGGGCGGAAGCCAGCAGCCACAACTGCCGAACAAGTGCCGGGGGCAAGGCTCGCCTCCTCTTCTAAAATCCATTTCAACCAATCATCTGCGGCGTTGCGCGCTACTCGAAATCCTCATGTACAAAACGTACATTCCCGTTTCTGCGTTGCGTGCGCCTTGCATCTGAACCATATAATTAATTTTTTCGTCAAATGAATTTTTGGCAACATTTTCTAACAAAAGTACAAGACGAAAACTCTCTTTTAAGCTAAAGTTTCATCTATGTCATATCTAGTCTTAGCGCGTAAATATCGCCCCAAATCATTCGATACTTTAGTCGGCCAGCCGCATGTGGTGCGTGCGCTGACAAATGCGCTTACACAACAACGTCTGCATCACGCTTACCTATTTACTGGTACGCGCGGTTGCGGCAAAACCACGCTGGCGCGCATTTTGGCTAAAGCACTCAATTGCGAAACGGGCATTACTGCCACGCCCTGCGGCGTGTGTAACGCATGTACCGAAATTGATCGCGGCCGTTTTGTGGATTTATTGGAAGTCGATGCGGCGTCCAATACACAGGTTGACGCCATGCGCGACCTGCTGGATAACGCGCAATACGCACCAACCATTGGTCGCTTTAAAGTGTACATCATCGATGAGGTGCACATGCTGTCGAAAAGCGCTTTTAATGCCATGCTAAAAACGCTAGAAGAGCCGCCAGCGCACGTTAAATTCATTCTTGCCACTACTGACCCACAAAAAGTGCCGGTAACGGTTCTAAGCCGCTGCTTGCAGTTTAATTTGCGGCAAATGGCCAGCACCACAATCAATGAGCATCTGCAAAATGTGCTCGGCCAAGAAAATATTGCTTTCGAGCCAGCCGCACTTAACCTGATTTCACGCGCTGCCGCAGGCAGTATGCGTGATGCGCTATCGTTGACTGATCAAGCCATTGCTTACGGCAACCAAACCGTGAATGAAGCTGAGGTGCGTAGTATGCTGGGCGCGATTGATCAAAGCTATTTGTTTGAATTGCTACATGCCCTGCAAGCCAATAACGGCGCGGTGGTTGTCGATATAGCAAAACAGATGCAAGCGCGCAGCATTTCGTTTGAAGCTGCGTTAAATGATTTAGCCATTTTGCTGCACCAAATTGCCATGGCGCAAACCGTGCCTAGTAGCATTGCAGATGATTTACCAGAACGTGCAGTGCTGCTAGATTTAGCACAACAATTATCAGCAGAAACTTTGCAGCTGTATTACCAAATCACGCTGCTAGGCCGCAGAGATATTGGCTTAGCGCCCGATGAGTACGCTGGCTTTACCATGACCTTGTTGCGTATGTTGGTGTTTATGCCAACGGAGAAAAGCGCGTTTATGCCAACGGAGAAAAGCGCATTTATGCCAATGGAAAAAAGCGCTTTTGTACCGACTGAAAAATTAGATCATAAAACTGTGCAAACACGGACTGCCGCGCCAAGTGCGGCAGAAAAAGCTGAAGTTATTCAAATAGCCCAAAACCCTGCTAAAACCATTACTGAAGCCAATGCTCCAGAAGCGTTACCAGTGCTAGTACCTACGCACGTGATTAATCAGGATCAAACCAATGTTTTTAATGGCAATTGGCGCGGTTTGATTGAGCAGAATTTAAAACTTGGCCTTGCGCGTGCGCTGGCACAAAATTGCGAAATGATTGCTTATGACGCAGATAGCATTACTCTGCGCCTAGCAGAGAATCAAAAACACTTGGCCAGCGCTAGTTATCAAGATAAATTATCCAGCGCAATTAACGAGTATTTTGGCAAAAAAATTAAGTTAAATGTTGAAATTGGCGCAGAGGGTCATGCAGAAATCAATACGCCCGCCACACAAAACGCCACTGAAAAAGCTAATATTCAATCAACCGCGACAGATGCAATCATGCAAGATAGTTTTGTGCAGGCGTTGATGAGCGACCTTGGCGCGACGATTATTCCAAACAGTATCAAACCTAATTAAGGAGAAAAACATGATGAAAGGCGGTATGGGCAACATGATGAAGCAGGCGCAAATGATGCAAGCGAATATGCAAAAAGCGCAGGCCGAGCTGGCAGAAACGCTGGTTGAAGGCATGGCCAGTAACGGCATGGTAAAGGTTTCGATGACCTGCAACAATCAAATTAAGCGAGTAATGATTGACGATGCAGCGATGGACGACAGAGAAACGTTGGAGGATTTAGTGCTAATTGCGCTTAACGATGCGCGTGCAAAAGCTGAGGCAACATCTAATGCGCGCATGAGCGGCATGATGCCTGCAGGGATGAAATTACCATTTTAAGCACTTCGTCATACCAGCACAGGCTGGTATGACGATAAAGTAAAAATAATTGTGAAAAACCCACCCGCTCTCGAGCAACTCATCGATGCACTGCGCTGCTTGCCAGGTGTGGGGCCAAAGTCTGCGTTGCGCATGGCGTATTATTTATTACAGCGCGATAGAAAAGGCGCGTCCAAACTGGCGCACAGCTTGGAAAACGCGTTGCAAGTGCTGGGACATTGCTCGCTATGCAATAACTTTTCTGAAACCAGCGCTTGTGCGTTATGCGATGCTGAAAAACGTGATGCCGCTCAATTGTGCGTGGTAGAGATGCCCACCGATTTGATGATGATGGAACAAACACAATCCTACAATGGCATGTATTTTGTGTTGATGGGCAGATTATCACCACTGGATGGTGTCGGACCGAAAGAAATTAACTTAGATAAATTGATTAAACGCGCGCAAGATGGCGTGGTAAAAGAAGTGATTTTGGCCACCAATTACACGGTAGAAGGCGAAGCAACCGCACATTACATTAGTGAGCTACTCAAAACGCGCGGCGTGGCTGTAAGCCGCATTGCACGTGGCTTGCCGATGGGTGGTGAGATAGAATATGTGGATAGCGGGACATTATCGATGGCCTTGCTTGGGCGGAAACAACTTTAGTTTTAAATACACAGACACTTTAATTTTCTTAGTGCTGAAATTTTCTTAGTGCTGATACACTTAAAAAGTTGTATGTAGTAGGGGCTTGCAGCCCGAACAAAAGTAAAAATTCTATTGTCGCGGCTACAAGCCGCTCCTACAACCCATCCTTTCAAGCAGCTCTGCTGGCGCTTTAATCAAGGCATCTGCACCCCACTCATGTGGCTTATCACTCGCATCAATATAGCCGAACAAGGCCACCACAGTTTTCATGCCAGCTGCCCTACCCGCTTGAATATCACGTTCGGCATCACCCACATACATACAGTTTTCGGGTTTAACACTAACTTGACTGCAAGCCAATAACAGCGTGGCTGGCGAAGGCTTGGGTTGTGGCGCATCATCCCCGCATACAACACAGGCGGCATTGTGATGCAAATGGATGCTTTCGATAAGTTTCTCAGTAAAACGGCGTGGTTTATTCGTTACAATCCCCCACTTTAAGCCTTTATTTTCAATGGCTTGCAATAATTCTGCAATACCTGCCAGCAACATGGGGCTGCGCGTGAAAACGGTGTCATAAATACTTAAATACTCATCGCGCATGGCAATAAAATTGTCGTTATTTGGCGTAATTCCAAAACCTAAACCAATCAATCCTCGTGAACCATGTGAGGCAAACGGGCGAATAGCGGCATCGGTTAATATTGCTTTTCCATGCCTTTGTAACTGAATATTAAGTGCGTGGCCTAAATCGGGCGCAGTGTCGACTAATGTGCCGTCTAGGTCAAAAAGTATCGTGCTTATCAAGCTAATCCTTAACGGTGTGCATCATGTAATTAACAGAAACATCGTCACTAAGCCAATAATGTTGCGTAATTGGGTTGTAACTCATGCCAATTTGATGCTGTAGCGATAAGCCTGCAGGCCGCATCCAGCTTGCTAATTCAGAGGGTTTAATAAACTTAGCGTAGTCATGTGTGCCGCGCGGTAGCATATTTAAGATGTACTCAGCGCCGATGACGGCGAATAAGTAGGCTTTAGGGTTACGGTTGATGGTTGAGAAAAAAACTTGACCGCCTGGCTTAACTAATTTTGCACACGCTTGTACCACACTGGCAGGGTTTGGCACGTGCTCTAGCATTTCTAAGCAAGTGACTACGTCAAAACTTGCGGGGAATTTTTCGGCCAGCGCTTCAACAGAGATAAGTTTGTAATCGACTGCTACGTCACTTTCTAAACTGTGTAATTGTGCTACTTTTAAGGCTTTTTCGCCCAAATCAATCCCTGTGACTTTCGCGCCAAGTTCTGCCATCGATTCGCTCAAAATTCCGCCGCCGCAACCTACGTCTAAAACGGTTTTGCCTTTAAGCGAGACTGCATTATCGATATAATTGAGTCGTAGCGGATTAATGTCATGTAGCGGTTTAAACTCACTGGTTTTATCCCACCATTTATGCGCTAAGTTGCTGAATTTATTCAGCTCTAATTCATCTACATTAATCATTTTATGCTTTAAATTCGCTCAATTTATTTTGCCATTTATTCAGTATATCTCTAAGCTGTTGTGGCTCAATATTACTAAAGAAACCTTCATTGCCATTTGCATTGACATTTGAATTGCCATTTGGTTTGTGATATTTTAAATCACCACTCACCCACACGTGGCTTACCTGCTCGCGTGCAGCCACATAAACTAAATGCGATATTGGGTCAAAACACGGCTGCATGGTTAAATCATTCATTCTTACTGCGGTTAAATCGGCCAGTTTTCCAATTTCAATTGAGCCTATTTTATCGTCCATTTCTAATGCTCTAGCTCCATTAATAGTTGCCATTTCTAGTGCTTGATGCGCCGAAATTGCGGCTGCATTACCACTCTGCCCTTTTGCCAATAATGCTGCTAAGCGCATCTCGGTAAACATATCCAATCGATTATTGCTAGCAGCGCCATCAGTGCCTAAACCAATATTGATGCCATTTTTGAAATATTCGGTAATCGGCGCAATGCCAGAAGCCAGCTTTAAATTGGAGCTTGGGCAATGTGCTATGCTACAACCATGCGCTGCCAGCAGCTTAATTTCCGCTTGATTTAAATACACACAATGCGCCAAAGTAAGGCTAGAGTTTAACAAACCCAATTTAGCCAAACGCGCTAATGGTCTCATACCATGCACTTGTTCACTTTGTATAATTTCGGCCTGTGTTTCATGTAAATGTGTATGTATGCCAATATCTAGCTGTGCGCTTAAAGTATTAATTTGCGAAAAAGTAGCATCTGACACAGTATAGGGCGCATGTGGCGCAAAACTAAAACTAATCAGTGGCTCGTCGCGTAATCGGTCTTTCGCTGCTGTGCCCTTGTTAATATAGTCTTCGGCATCGTTCGCATAATTAGTTGGAAACTCTAATACGACCAGCCCCAAATTAGCACGCATACCCGCTTTAATACAAGCCATTGCCGTAGATTCTGGGTAGAAATACATATCATTAAAAGTGGTAATGCCACCACTTAACATTTCCGCACAAGCCAGCAAGGTGCCATCATGTACAAAACTAGGCGATAGTAAATTCCGCTCGGCAGGCCATATATGCCCTTCTAGCCATGGCATTAATGGCAAATCATCCGCCAAGCCGCGCATTAGGTTCATTGCTGCATGAACATGTAAATTAATGAAGCCTGGAATTAATATATGCTCGTCTAATTGAACAGTTTCTTTCGCCTCGTACAGTTTGCTAGCTTGGGTGATTGCGCAAATATCAATAATTTTTCCAGATTGTATAACTACTGCTTGATACTCAAGCAGCGTATTGTTTGGGATGATAGGGCAAAGCCAGCGCGCTTCTATGATTAAACTAACGGTGAGTTTCATAGTAATATTATAACGTTTAAGCAGTTTGATATGAAAATACGGACATAAAAAAGCCTCGCAGTGCGAGGCTTTTTTACATACTAACTAGACTAGTTGCAGCCAGTTTCTTTTTGGCCTTCGGCGCGAATTTCTACACGACGGTTAGGTTGTAAACATGAAATCAATTTCTTAGTTGTTTTGTTACCAGCACATTGCACAACTGGCTCAGCTTCACCCTTGCCAACTGCTTCAATAATTGAAGGATCTACACCTTGTGCTGCTAAGTAGTCTTTCACTTGAACTGCACGACGATGTGAAAGTTTGTGGTTATAATCATCAGAACCGATACGATCAGTGTGACCAGTCACAATCACTGCTTTCAATTCAGGATTAGCTTTAATTTTTGCAGCAGCTTCATTTAGAGCAGCTTTACCTTCTTCACTAATGTTAACCTTGTCAAAACCAAACAGTTTTTCAGCGCCCACAGTAATAGTATCCATCTGTGGGGTACATTTTACTGGTTCTGGAGCTGGAGCTGGAGCTGGTTCTGGCATTGGCTCTGGAGCAGCTGCGATTGGCGCTGGTTCTGGAGCAACTTCAGCCATTACTGGGGCTGGTGCACCAAAGCGGAAAATAGCACCAACATTTAATAGTGTGTTGCCAATAGTGCCATCAGCATCAAAAGATGTGCCAGGTGCTTTAGCATCAGATCTTGACCACTGGTGACGTAAATCAGCTTGCACACCAAAACTATCATTTAATAATAATTGCGCGCCTAAACCAGCGTTAGCTAACCATGAAGTCTTGCTTCTCTCGGTTAAAGCTGGAATACCACTGTAATCTACGTCGTTACGTGCTACACCCAGACCTGCAAGCAAGAAAGGACGGAAATTACTACGACTAAACATATATAAAGCATCTAAGCCCAATGTAGTTTGTTTATAACGGCCACCTGCGCCAGCAATGTCATTAGAGGCGCGGTTATAGCCTAAACCACCTTGAAGATCCCAGCTAGGGCTAAATTCTTTACCTAATTTAATGAAAGCACCGCCGCCATTATTAGCATCCAAATCGCTATCTGTGTGCATGTAGCTAGCACCTGGCAACAAATACCATGCACCACGGAACATGTCATCAGCAGAGGCTGTAAGGGTTGTAAAGCCAAGTGTTGCTGCAACAGCAAGACCAATTAAATTCTTATTCATGTGAAAACTCCTTAGTTATAAAATAGCAAACAAACATTAAATCTACAAACATAGTAAAACTATACTTAAACCACTTTAATTATGCAACGCTAAACCCAGGCTTTGTGAGCTTTGCCATTAATTTGTTGTGTGCGTGCAACATATTTTTAGCGTCAAGTACTTTATAGGCCGACAAAGCAGACTTACGCATGTTATTTTCGCAAACGCCACCTCTAAAACCTATGTATGTGGGATTATACTTTATCAAATTCACTATATCTTGTGATTTCAATGAGCCTGCAAACCCATATTTTAATTGATGCTGATTACATTTTTGTGTAAAAATTTGTAAATCGCTTTTTGCTTGCACTTGCAGTAAGTTTTGCTGCTTAGATTTGGTGTCTAGCATCGCCCCAAAAAAGCCCATTTGTTGAATTTTTTTTAATAAATTTAAGTCAACTGATTCATCTGCAAAAAAGACTGCCACAATTTTAATGTCCTCATTAGTCAATTTAGCCATTTCAATCATAAAATCAGCCTCATAAAAAAGTTGGGAAACCGCGATTTTAACGATGTCAGCGCCAATTTCTACGCGCGTTCTAATATCAAAAATTAGGTCGTGTAAAGAAGCGTGATGCTCTCCCACAGTAGCACTAACAATTGTGGTAGCGCTAACGATTGCAGCGCCGCTTAAGGCTTGCAAAATATTCGCACTAGTGTCTAAATCTAGCGCTCCCAGCGCGCCATTATCAGGATCTTTCAAATCAATAATATCCACGTCTGCATCTAGCGCAATTAAGGCTTCATTGACATTTTTTACACTAATGAGTAATTGGGTCATGCCTGATTCGTTCCAGCCTGCTCAGCATAAAAATTTTCAACCGCCTCTGTCAGCCAGTTCCAGGCTTGCTTTTCACGCTCACCCGCAGTTTTGTCCAAAGCAATTTTTAAATATTCAATCTTAAACATAATTTTGTCTTTTGGCAGCATGTGCAATCGGCTTACTAGTACTGCCAGCTCTATTACTGCGGCTTGTGCACGGTTAAAACCAGTAAATGGTTTATGGTTAAATTCAGCCACTTTTTGCATCAATAATTGCGGTCGAATGACATCATCACGCAACTCAACTAACTCCAGCTCAACATGCGCCAAACAATCAGCCAGCCTGAAACCATTGATTTTAATGGCCTGTGACGCTGCATTGATAGGAGTTAGCTCCGCTATTTTTCTATTAGTAAGCGCAGCAGCAAAAACACGCACATCGTCTGTTAAGTTCATTACTGCGCTTTTGGTGACCAAAATATTGGCTAAAGTGGTGGAAGGTTTGTACGGGGCAATGACGACCAAATCACCCTCGTAACGGACGCCAAATGGCGCGACATGCGGTTCACCAGTCAAATCCACAGTCGTGATTATTGTTTCAAATATCATTATTTTTTGTTTTTCTTCTCTTTAAGTGAAGCCTCGCGATGACTTTTTCTATCTTCCGACTTATGCCCTTTGCCTTCTGATGCCACACCCCAATTTAATTCCTCGTCTTGCACATAACGTTTTTTAAGTTGATGTGCAATTTGCGCGCGCGCTAGCTCTACGCCTAGGTAGAACGCATGTGAGGCGTCATTTTCAACGCCTAAATTTGGGTAAAGCGCAAATGGATCAATATCTTGCAGCAAACCATTGCGGTTATACACATGCACGCCTGCCTCACTCACCATAATGCGAAAACTTGGGTCTTTAATTTGCGCGGCAAATTCGGCGATTTCTGTCGCGTTATACGAAAACGGTTTTCTATCGTGTAGCCCAAGTAAGCCATTACTGTAGCCGCGTGGTAAGCGGTCATCTTGTTTAGCGCGATAATTTACGCGGCGTGCGATGTCAGCTTCCGCAATCGCATTCACCGCGTGCGCGCTCACACTGGTGGCTAAAACGGCGTTAATATTTAGCTCTGAAATAATACCAAATAAAATCGCGTTAATGCCCGTGGTGTCAGCATCAGTCAGCTCGGTTAAATTGCCAATGCCCATCATGATGTTGATTTGCGGATATTTTTTACGCAATTTGCTGTAACGCACAATCGATTCGGTCAGCCCAAAATGAATCGGGTCTAAAATCGCATCGGCGATAAACGGCTTGCCTTTTTTAAGGCAAATTTCGATGGCGCGGTAAAGTGAAGCTAAATTACCTGGCTTAGTAGGCACTAGCACTGGCAAGGCTTCCACGGCATCCGCAATCCACAGCGTTTTTTCTGTTAAGCTTAATAAATAATCTGCACCACATTTTCCAGCCAGTAATAATTCGTCGGCGTTCATGCTGTCAACACTCACTTTAAAACCTGCTTGTTTTAAAGCTTTTATGGAATCAGCCAAGTGCAAAAACGGCTTGCCAGGCAAGCAGCCTAAATCAATTACATTCGCGCCTTGCGTTACAAAGTGCGTGGCTTTGGCGACAATTTCATCCACTGTTAAATCAGGTGCATCGACAATTTCAGCAAAAATTTGCACGCTGTATTGGCTTAAATCTGGCATCTTGCCAGCTTGACCGAAATACTCTGGCAAATCTTTTAAATCCTCAGGCCCGCGCTCAACAGGAATGCCGTATTGGCGGTGCAAAGCGCTCAAATCGCCTTGGCATAAACCAGGCAAAATCATCTTATTTGCATCGCCCGCGCTTTTTAAACGGCGCGCAATCATTTCAGGCGTCATCAACGCTGCGACAGACACGCCAATTTGCTCGACGCGGTATTTGAAAGTGGGCGTTTTGGGGTTGCTTTGCACTTCTTGCAACACTTTATGCAGGCTCTTTTCGGCCAGCTTGCCTGTCACAAATAATAATTTTTCGCTCATCTCTTTTAAGCCCCTCGCCCGCTTGCGGGATTAGCAACGACTTGGCTGATGTCATTTGTAAGCCTAGTCATTGCTTAGTTGTTTTATCAGAGGGTTGGGGAGAGGGGCAATGATGCAAAGCCCAGCAAGCCGCATGGATACTGCCTGCTGGAGCATGTCTATACTCTCGACGATTTGCGTGTTTTCAAAACTGATTAATTTTTGTACGTTTTCTAAATCAATTTGGCGTGGAAACACTTTCACCATATTATCGCGAGGCGCTTCTGAAGTGAGTTCTGGCGCGGTATCGCAAGCAAAAATAATGCTTGGCACACGTGTTTTACCTGCCTGCGCGTAAAGATTGGTCACAAGCGAATCAGAAAATCCATAAGCCATTTTTGCGACGGTATTTGAGGTGGCGGGCGCAATGACTAAGGTATGATATTTGCCAGTGTAAAACAGCTCCACAGGCACGCTGCTGGCGGTTTTATCTTGATAAACTTTGTGACCAGTGGCCTCTAACTGCGCCTGAAAACCGTATTGTTTGATGATCTCTGCCGCGGCTTTGCTTAAAAAAACATCCACATTTTCAAGCGTTTGCAAAATCGCCAACGACTCGCGCAAATAATGGCCAGAACCTGTTATTGCCCAAGCGATATGTTGCATAGGTTGCCTAGATTGCATGCATGTGCCTCAAATCGTACCCGACCCCATTTTGTGATTATTCCTACGCCTTAAGATTTCAAAGCAGGTGATCTTCCTGCAGTCGCTCCAGCGCTAATCTTATTTCATCTTTCGAGAATACGTTTCGTTTGTTTTTTTCAAAAGCTAACATCTCAAAAACAATACTATCAATATAGCTTTCTCCATCACCTGAAATAGCGACCGTATGAACTGTAGACAAAAGTTCCAACCCATACGGAGTCTCAAACCCATCAACCAATTTAGATAAGTTATCGATGATAGCTTCACTTTTCACATCGTCTTTCAGAAAGTCCTCTGCAGCCGCATATCCGGCTGGGGTAACGTGCGCTTCCCTCTCTGCTTGAAAGCCGGTTATCAACTTATAATCGTTCTCAAGTGCAACTACGGCTTTTTTTAGCGCCTCAGAGTACGGTCCATATAGGTTCTTGGTGAAGTCCAGATTTAGTGGAATTCCCATTACCTGCAAGAAATAGGCAATCTTCTGAAGTGAAAGACGGTCTAGGGCACCGCCAAACGGGGTTTCAAGTGCCGCAATCGCTTTGAGAAAAACAGCCCTTCCCGTAGTCATTTTTAAATAGGTGTCCACGTACTCAGGATCGTCATTAACTTTGATCGGCTCGTAGATGGAAACATTGACGTCCTCCAGCTCAGAAAGTCTTTTCAGCATCATGGGTCGAACAGTGTTCCAATCTAGCCCGCCATTTCCACATCCCAAAGGTGGAAGAGCCAATGATTTAATTTTGTACTTCTTAATATCCGAGACAAGAGCTTCCAACCCTTCGGAAATGTACTCCAGCTTAGACTTCGCTCTCCAGTGATCTTTCGTTGGAAAGTTAATTATAAATTTCCGTTCACTTTCTTCTAATAGATTTCCAAGTTCAAATATGAGCATCTGACCAGGGCGCAACTTTTTGCCATCGCACGCTTTTTTATAGACTTTATAGTTCTCAGGCCAGCGACGTTTGAATTCAAGAGCAACTCCTTTACCCATAACACCAACACAATTGACCGTGTTTACTAGCGCCTCGGATTTGTCCAAAAACAAATCACCTGTCTTAAAGGTTATGCTCATGATACAAAACATCCAGGCTTACAAAAGACAGGAATATCATAACCAGCTACTTGGACTTGCTGCTGAATTAATTTTCTTACTTGCTCATTTGGAACTACTATGCAAGCAAATAGATTTAGAGGAACTGCTGTTTGGACTAAAAATTCAGCCATTCTAATAGATCCTCTACGCTGATATCGTTCTGGAGTGGCTGGGCTATGAAAATATTTACAAGACCCGCCGTATCCAATTTCAAGAATATCACCTGCTAAAGGATATTCGTCAAACAACGTCCAATTTATATGAGTCTCAAGCATATTAGGATCGTTTGTGATAACTGGTGTTGGAACTGTTGAGTTTAATGCATAGTTACTAAAACAGCATTGTAGCGCAGCACGATATAAATCAGTTACTTTTGCGACCAAGAAAACTCTATCATCTAACCGAGATGTTGTTGGAGCTCCTCCGTTTGGATATATCACCTGTACGTTTCCACGATGGATAGTGCATGTAAAAGACGTGAGCGGGGAAAAATAAAAAGCCACGCAGTCATTCACTACACCGCCAAAAGGAAGCTGAAACTCCTGAGTACCTCGTCGTTGCACCAAATTTTGATAGCTAGTTTGATGACAAGTCTGCTGATTTGGATGGTTTTTAGAACGAATCTCTCCGTCATCAAGAAAGGTAGGGATATCCCTATA
The DNA here is from genome assembly GCA_031369365.1 of Methylotenera sp. Classification (GTDB taxonomy): domain Bacteria; phylum Pseudomonadota; class Gammaproteobacteria; order Burkholderiales; family Methylophilaceae; genus Methylotenera_A. The sequence goes on along the minus strand of JANMOP010000101.1, from coordinate 2,246 downwards.
ATCCACCTGTCTAAATATAAAACGCTCTGGCACTCCTTACACCTTTGTTTGAAACATGTTTTATTTAAGCAAAAGAATTTTTAAGTAATGATGCAATTTACATTTTAAGAAAACGGATGCTCAATCACAATGGTTTCGTCTCTTTCAGGCCCTGTCGAAACAATGGCAATTGGCACGCCGCACAAGGTTTCTAGACGTTTTAAGTAATTTTGTGCGGCTTTTGGTAGGCCGTCCCAAGTTTTTACGCCAAAAGTGTTATCTGTCCAACCTGGCACGGTTTCATAAATAGGTTTGCAGCCTGCTACGTCATCTGCGCCGACTGGTAATAAATCAATATTTTTGCCGTCTAGTTCATAACCGATACAGATTTTGAGTTCTTTAATGCCATCTAGCACGTCAAGTTTGGTGATGCACAAACCTGTGAGGCCGTTGATCATCGCGGAGCGGCGCAGTGCGGCGGCATCGAACCAGCCACAGCGACGTTTGCGCTTAGTCACAGTGCCAATTTCTTGGCCTTTTACCGACATCTGCGTGCCTGGCGCGCCTAGTGTGTCAATATCCAACTCACTTGGAAAATGTCCGCCGCCGACACGCGTGGTGTAGGCCTTGGTGATACCCAACACATAATGCAGCATATTCGCGCCAACGCCCGTGCCTGCTGAGGCTTGGCCTGCAATGCAGTTGCTGGAGGTAACGTACGGATACGTGCCGTGGTCGATGTCTAGCAGCGTACCTTGTGCACCTTCAAATAATAAATTTTCGCCTCTGGCATTGGCTGCGTATAAATCTGCGGAAATATCAGAAATCATTGGCTTAAGCGCAATTGCATGTTGCATACTGGCGTCATACTGTTGATTAAAATTAACCGCTTGTGCGCTTAAATAATTAGTAAGCACAAAGTTGTGGTAATCTATCACTTCGCGTAATTTTTCGGCAAAACGTTCTGGGTAAAATAAATCGTAAACACGCAAAGCACGGCGCGCGACTTTATCTTCGTATGTGGGACCAATGCCTTTGCCAGTAGTGCCGATTTTTTTATCTGCGCTGCGTTTGGCTTCGCGTGCCACGTCCACCGCCACATGGTGGCTGAGTATTAACGGGCAACCTGGGCTAACTTTTAAACGATTTTTAACTTCAAGACCGTCTTTTTCCAGCGCAGCAATTTCGCCCAACAAATGTCCAGCGTCAAGCACCACGCCGTTACCGATGTAACAATTAATACCAGCGCGCACGATGCCTGAAGGCACGAGATTGAGCTTATACACACGTTGCGCTGCGCCCTGACCTACAACCAGCGTATGGCCTGCGTTGTGGCCACCTTGAAAGCGCACTACGCCTTGTGCTTGGTCGGTGAGCCAATCGACAATTTTGCCTTTGCCTTCATCGCCCCATTGTGTGCCAATGACGACTACATTTTTAGCCGAGATATTTTTTAAAACGTCTTTTGCCATAATTTACAACTTTTTAATTAGTTTTAAGAGTTTCGATGAGCCATTGGCCGTCGCGCGAAACAAGCTGCGTGTCGCAGTTAAGCTCACTTACATTGGTTTGTGAATTCGGCAAAGCCTGTATGACCACTAGTCCTTCGGCACGCAGCGCCTCAATTTTGTTAAGTAAGCTCTTATCACTGCCTTCAGGTGCCAAAATACTTTTGGGCAAACTGGCAGGTGCGAGCGCGCCGACAACACCGCGCAAATCCAAGCTGAAACCTGTTGCAGGGCGCGCACGGCCAAACGCAATACCAACTTCATCATAACGCCCGCCCATCGCCACTGGACCTGTGTAACCATGTGCATAGGCCGCAAACACGACACCACTGTGGTAGTGATAGCCGCGCAGCTCACCCAAATCAAACGAAACTTCAACGTTTAAATCACTTAATTTGCTAGCAACTGCGCTTAAATTGGCCAATGCTTGAGCGATTTCTGGCAGCTTGGGTAAAACGCTTTCGGCTTTTTCTAAGATAGCGGCGCTACCATTTAAATCAGTCAGGCTAATAAGCGCTTGTTGAGTTGTTGAATCTAACTCTGAAGCCAGTTCCGCCACAGCCGCTTTATCCTTACTCTGTAAGGCCACATAAAGCGCCTGTTCTAAATCAACATTAATATTACCCGCTTTAACCAAGCCCTCAAAAATTGCCACATGGCTAAAATCAATGTGCAATACTTTTAGGCCTAACAATTGCAAGGCTTTAATCATCAAGCGCTGAATCTCAATATCGCTCTCGATACCCGCATGGCCAAACA
>JANMOP010000046.1:0-5112 GCA_031369365.1 Methylotenera sp. | reverse complement strand
TAAGCGTTGCTTAACGGGGCAAAAAAATGTTGAACCAGACAGCACCTTATTTGAAAAAGCTGAGTCTTTGTTTTTTGCGCATTATGCCAATAATGCAGCTAATAGCAAGCCGTATGATGGTGTAATAGATGGCCTGCAAGCCTTATGGAATAAGGGCTACAGGCTTGCTTGTGTAACCAATAAACCAGAAGAATTTACGCTACCTTTACTACAAGCAAGCGGTTTGGCAGATTTTTTTGAAATCGTGGTATCGGGCGATACCTTGCATAATAAGAAGCCAGACCCTATACAATTGCATCACATTTGTGCAAAATTCGATGTGCCTGAGTTTGAGGCAATGCTGGTGGGCGATTCTGCGACCGATATTGCCGCAGCACATGCGGCGGGCTGCTTTATTGTGACCGTGCCTTACGGTTATAATCAAGGCCAGCCCTTGGATATAAGCCAAGTAGATGCAACGATTAACGATTTAACCGAGTTGGTCACTATTTTAATATAAACTTTTTTAAGTAAACATGATGATTTTTTTAAACAATAACTTTCTAAACTGGCGTCGCTTTTGGCGAAGCTAAGCACGCGCTTGTCTGTTGGTATAGGGCAAGCCGATACTGGCGGCTACAAAAATTAGCTGCATTTTAAGAAAATTATTAAGCAAAAAAACTGGAAAGTACATGTTTACAACCATCAATCAAAACGAATTTAATGCGCTTGCAGAGCAAGGCTACAACCGTATTCCGCTGGTGTTAGAGACCTTTGCTGATCTCGATACGCCGCTTTCACTTTACCTTAAACTGGCCAATCAGCCTTTTAGCTACTTATTGGAATCAGTGCAAGGTGGTGAGCGTTTTGGGCGTTATTCCATCATCGGCCTGCCTGCCAAAACGCGCATTGTGGCACATGGTTTTACCGTGCAAGTGATTGAAAATAATAAGATAATTGAAAAGTTTGATAACACCAATGCGCTTGATTTTGTAAAACAATTTCAAGCACGCTTTAAAACACCGCCGCCAAATCTTATATCAAACCAAGGCTTACCACGCTTTACAGGCGGCTTGGCTGGCTACTTTGGCTATGAAACCATCCGCTATATTGAAAAGCGTTTAGCGCACACAAGCAAGCAAGATAAAATTAATACACCTGATGTGTTGCTGATGGTTTCCGAAGAAATCGCCGTGGTAGATAACTTAAGCGGCAAGCTTTATTTTATTGTATATGCCAACCCTAATGAAGCGAATGCCTACGAAAACGCACATCAACGCCTAAGCGATTTAGTGCAAATGTTACGCAAAACAGTAGCGATTCCAGAATCTGCGCCTAGCGTTAAAACGCAAGCGAAATCAGAGTTTGGCGAGGAAAATTTCAAAGCCGCCGTTAAAAAAGCACAAACTTATATTTTAGAAGGTGACATCATGCAAGTGGTGCTTTCGCAACGCATGTCGCAGCCTTTTAGCGCGCCGCCTTTGTCGCTTTACCGTGCGCTACGCAGCTTAAATCCATCGCCGTACATGTTTTATTACGATATGGGCGATCACCACGTGGTTGGCGCTTCGCCAGAGATTTTAGTGCGTTTGGATGACGGCGTAGTCACCTCGCGTCCAATAGCAGGCACACGCCCACGCGGCAAAACGCGTGAGCAAGATGTAGCTTTTGAACACGAATTATTAGCCGACCCAAAAGAACGCGCGGAACACGTGCAACTGATGGATTTAGGCCGCAACGATGTGGGTCGTGTGGCGCAAGTGGGTTCGGTAAAAGTCACGGATAATATGATGATAGAGCGTTACTCGCACGTGATGCATATTGTGAGCAACGTGGAGGGCAAGTTAAAACCTGGGCTAGATGCGATTGACGTATTGAAAGCGACTTTCCCCGCAGGCACAGTTTCGGGTGCGCCGAAAGTACGCGCCATGGAAATTATCGACGAGCTAGAACCGACCAAGCGCGGCATTTACGCAGGCGCGGTGGGCTATTTAGGTTTTAACGGTGATATGGACGTGGCGATTGCCATAAGAACGGGCGTCATTAAAGATAATATGCTCTACGTGCAAGCAGGCGCGGGCATCGTGGCCGATTCAATCCCGCAAAGTGAGTGGGATGAAACGCAAAATAAAGCCAAAGCGGTATTACGTGCGGCTGAACTTGTACAGCTGGGTTTAGACAGTAAAGTAGAACTTGATTTAAAAGAAGGGCAATAGAATGTTGCTGATGATTGATAATTACGATTCTTTTACTTACAACCTCGTGCAGTATTTGGGCGAGTTGGGGCAAGACGTGCAAGTTTTTCGCAATGACGAAATTGACTTAAAAAAAATCGCTGAATTAAAGCCAAAATACATTGTGATTTCGCCTGGCCCATGCACGCCGAATGAGGCGGGTATCAGCTTGGCGCTGATTGAAGAATTTGCAGGCAAGATTCCGTTGTTGGGTGTTTGCTTAGGCCATCAAAGCATCGGCCAAGCCTTTGGCGGCAAAATTATTAAAGCCAAAACGCTGATGCACGGCAAAACCTCACTCATACATCACACTAGCAAAGGTGTGTTTAAAGATTTGCCAAACCCATACACCGCCACGCGCTATCACTCGTTAGTCATTGAGCGCGAGACGATTCCCGATTGCCTGGAAATCACCGCTTGGACTGAAGATGGTGAAATTATGGGCGTAAAGCACACAACCTTGGCGGTAGAAGGTGTGCAGTTTCATCCTGAATCTGTGCTGACTGAGCACGGCCACGATTTATTGAACAACTTTTTGAAAGCCTACTAACGAATTCCCCTCGCCCTGAATGTGAGAGGGGTTGGGGGAGAGGGTGAAAATAGGCGAGAGAGAGGGAAGTTAAAATTGGTGAAGAATGATTTATAAACAAGCACTTGAACTACTATTAGCAGGCCAAGATTTAAGCCATGCCGATATGTTAGCCGTCATGCAGCAAGTGATGGGCGGCGAACTGACGCCTGCACAAATTGCAGGTTTGGTGATTGCTTTGCGCGTTAAAGGTGAAAGTGTGGATGAAATTACCGCTGCGGCAACTGTGATGCGCCAGCTTTCAACCAAGGTAGAAATTAACGATAACACGCATTTAATTGACACTTGTGGTACGGGTGGCGATGGCATTCAAACCTTTAATGTTTCTACCGTTTCGGCCTTCGTGGCAGCTGCTGCGGGTGCAAAGGTCGCCAAGCACGGCGGGCGCTCGGTGTCATCCACTTGCGGCAGTGCCGATGTGCTTGAAGCGCTGGGTGTGAACGTCAATTTAACGCCACAGAGAGTTGCGAAATGCGTGGATGAAATTGGTATTGGCTTTATGTTTGCGCCCAATCATCACAGTGCTATGAAGCACGCCGCACCTGTGCGCCGCGAGTTGGGCGTGCGGACGATTTTTAACTTGCTTGGTCCGCTGACAAACCCCGCCAATGCTAGGCGCCAAGTGATGGGCGTATTCAGTCAAGATTTGACTTTAAAGCTGGCAAAGGTGTTGCAGAACTTAGGCTCTGAGCATGTGTTAGTGGTGCATGGCGCTGATGGCATGGACGAAATATCCTTTACTGGCGACACTTTTGTGGCGGAATTAAAAGACGGAAAAATTAGCGAATATACGCTTAACCCCGCGCAGTTTGGCTTAAAGTTACATGCCTTAAAAAGTATTCGCGTAGAAAATGCGCAACAATCTAAAGCCATGATTTTGGACGTGTTAAACGGCAAATCAAGCGCAGGTAAAAATAGCGCCGCCCGTGATATTGTGTTGTTAAACGCGGGTGCAGCTATTTATACAGCAGGCCTGCAAGCCAATATCCATGCGGGTATTGAGCATGCTGCAAAAGTAATAGATAGCGGCGCAGCATTGGCAAAATTAGAATCATTAGTGCGGGTAAGCGTAGCGTGAAAAAAGTATTATTTTCAGTATTTATTTTAAGCTTGCTAGCGGCATGCAAGCAAAGCGCGCCAGATGTTTTTGTAGCAGCTGCGCCAATTATTGCTGAAACTAATGTCGACACAGATATCAATAATAGCGCGCTGATAGAAGCGTTCAAGCATAAAAAAAGTGACATCTTTGTTGAGGGTACTGGTGTAGTAAAAAAGCTGCTGGCCGATGATAATAAAGGTTCGCGCCACCAAAAATTCTTGGTCAGCATTTCGCCTGAGCAGACATTATTATTTGCACACAATATCGATTTGGCGCCGCGCGTAGAAAAGCTGCAAGTTGGCGATGAGCTGATTTTTAAAGGCGAATATGTGTATAACCCCAAAGGCGGCGTCATGCACTGGACGCACAAAGATCCGCAAGGCGGCACAAAAGCTGGCTGGATTAAACATAATGGCAAGATTTATGAATAAGGTAATGCGAATAAATGAGTGATATTTTAAATAAAATACTAGAAACTAAACGCCGAGAGCTAAACGATGCCCTGCAAGCCGCACCAATGTTGGCTGTCAGAGCATCGGCGGAAAGCATGCCAAAAGCACGTGATTTTATTGGCGCAATTCGCGCAAAAATTGCGGTTGGCAACGCGGCTGTTATAGCTGAAATTAAAAAAGCCAGCCCGTCAAAAGGGGTGATTCGGGCAGACTTTAACCCTGCTGAAATTGCTAAGAGCTATGAGACAGGCGGTGCAGCGTGTTTGTCAGTACTCACTGACGTTGAGTATTTTCAAGGCAGTAGCGACTATTTAAAACAAGCACGCGCGGCGTGTAATTTACCCGTGCTACGCAAAGATTTTATGATTGATACTTATCAAGTTTACGAGGCGCGCGCGATGGGGGCGGATTGTATTTTGCTAATTGCGGCGGCAATTGATTTGGCCAAAATGCGCGAGTTGGAAACCATTGCCCACAATTTAGGCATGGCGGTGTTGGTAGAAGTGCATAATGGCGAAGAGCTAGATTTGGCTTTACAGCTAGAAACGCCGTTGGTGGGCATTAACAACCGTAATCTGCGTACATTTGATGTGACGCTACAAACAACGCTGGGTTTGCTTGAAAGGCTGCCAAATGACCGCATTGTTGTCACCGAAAGTGGCATTTTTACGGCGGACGATGTGAAATTAATGCGTGATAATAATGTGCATACGTTTTTGGTGGGCGAGGCGTTTATGCGCCAGCCAGAGCCAGGTGTAG
>JANMOP010000034.1:0-12047 GCA_031369365.1 Methylotenera sp. | reverse complement strand
TGGCAGTGTTTTTTCAAGGTTTACAATATGAATTTTGTTACGATCACCAAAAATGTACTCTGCCATTTTCGGGTTCCAATAACGGGTTTGGTGGCCAAAGTGAACACCGGCCTCAAGCATTTGACGCATAGTTACTGACATTGTATTGCTCCATGTAAGGGTTAACATTACATTCATCCACAATATTTAAGCTTTGCTTAAACACCCTGTACGGGATGATGCACTGATTTAAAATTATTCTGCTAAATTGCAGAAGCGACATATTAACATTAAGTCCCCGCGTTTGCCAGCTTAAAGCGCTTTTTTAGCTGTCATTTAGTCGTTTTATAAGCTATTTTGCACGCTACAAAAACAATCGCCCTGCAAGCCTCATGGATATTGGCTTGCAGGGCATCTGCTCTAATGCCAAATAGCGTGATTTTATCTAATAAATACTTTAAATGATACAAAATTTCTGCTATCTTATTGACTTATGATAAAACGTTTTGGCTTACACATCGCGTTAATTTTCTTGTTTGCCTTTGCTCAAACAGGTGCAGTTACGCACGAAATCAGCCATGTTGAAGATTTTGTTGAGCACAGCCAACAAGATCAAAACACGCACAGCGAGCAATGCGAACAATGTATTAGTTTTGCCAAAATTGCTGGTGGTTTGCCATCGCAAATTTATGTGTTGCCAAGCTTGCTGGCTGATGTTATTGGCATCACAGCAACAACAACTCAAGCGTTATCTCAACCTTACACTGCCTACGCAGCGCGCGCCCCACCTAGCCTTAGCTAAATATTATTTTCCCATCGTCATTTAAACGCGATGGACATTTCTATTTTTGTTAAGGATTTATCATGGCATTTTTTCAAAAAAAATTAATGGCGTTAGCCATTGGTAGTTTATTTATTCACTCTGCCCTAGCGGCAGAAAATATTGATTTGGCACCTGTCGCTGTGACTGGCAACCCACTGGGTGTGGGTTCTAACGAGCTGGCTGTGCCTGTCTCGGTGCTTAATGGTCGCGAACTTTCATTAAAACGCGAAGGAACGTTGGGTGAAACGCTCAATGGCATTCCAGGCGTAACTGCCACTCAATTTGGGCCAAATGCCTCGCGCCCAGTCATTCGCGGGTTAGATGCTGAGCGTGTGCGTATTATGCAAAACGGCATTGGCATTTTAGATGCGTCTAGTTTAAGTTTTGATCATGCGGTGGGCATAGATCCATTGATTATCGAGCAAATTGATGTGGTGCGCGGCCCTGCGGCATTGCTGTATGGCGGTAGCGCCGTGGGCGGCGTGGTGAACGCGATTGATCACCGTATTCCTACCGAAAAATTAAATGGCATTGTTGGGCGTGCTGAAACTCGTTTTGGCGGGGCTGAAAACACGCGTAACGGTGCAGCAGTGGTAGATATTGGAAATGGCGTGTTTGCCATTCATGCCGATGTATATACGCGCAAAACCAGCGATTTGGATATTTCTGGCTTTGCGGTATCAAGCCGTAAAAACCGCGCCGATGGCACGCCACGTGAAAACCGTGGCAAGCTGGTAAATAGTGACGCTGAAGGTGACGGCGGCGCTTTGGGTGTCTCGCTCACTTTTGACAACGGTTATATTGGCGCATCATATTCCACATTAAACAACAACTACGGCGTGGTGGCAGAAGAATTAGTCCGCATCGACATGAGTAGTGATCGCTGGGAGTTAGCAAGTGAGTTTAAAGAGATAGGCACTGTAATTAACCGTGTTAAGTTTCGCATGGCACATACCGATTACGAGCATGTGGAACTTGAAGGTGCCGAAATAGGCACTACGTTTAACAATCGCGGCTTAGAAGGTAGTTTTGAGCTTGGGCATGTACCTATCAATATAGGGCTTGGCAACTTGCAAGGCGTATTAGGTTTTCAATTTAGCAATACCAATTTTGAAGCTCTCGGTGATGAAGCTTTTGTACCCAACGTGAACACGCAAAACAAAGCGTTATTTATATACGAAGAGCTACCACTTGGCGATGAAGAACGTAAACATAAAATCACTTTTGGTGGCCGTTTAGGGTATATCACAGTAGATTCTAAAGATAATGCGATATTTGGCGCTGGTCAAAATAACAGCTTTAACCCCAATAGTTTTGCGCTAGGCGGTTTGTACCAAATTAGCCAAAACTGGTCGCTCACCAGCAATTTATCGCATAACGAGCGCGCACCCAGCTATTTTGAGTTATACGCCAACGGCGCACACATTGCCACTGGCCAGTTTGAGGTGGGCAACAACAATTTTAGCAAAGAGCGTTCTAATGGATTGGACGCGCGAATTCTCTGGAAAGGTGCTAAAAACAGTTTTAACTTAGGTGCCTATTACACACGTTTCAGCAATTTTGTTGGCTTATTTGATACTGGCAATATTGATGCCGTGTCTGGCTTGCCAATTGCCCAATTTAACGCAGTGCCAGCCACTATTAAAGGCTTAGAGGCAGAAGGTGAGTTTAACATTTCCGATAACTGGGATATAAAAGTACGCGGTGATTATGTGCATGCACGCGATAAACGTAACAATCAAGATTTGCCACGCATTGTACCGTTGAGGTTAGGCGTTGGCGTGCAATATGGGCTAGGTAATTTTACTGCCAAGCTAGATGTACTGCGCGCGTTTAAGCAGAATAATACCGCTGAAAACGAGCTGGCGACTGATGGCTACACCAATGTGAGTGCCATTGTCGCTTACAAACTAGGCCAACTTTTTAACTCGAATAAGTTTAATGTTGAGCTATTTGCTAAGGCCAATAACTTGCTGGATGACGAAATTCGTGAACATGCATCGTTTTTAAAAGATATTGCGCCAGCAGGTGAAAGATCTATTTTGATTGGCGCTCGCGCAGATTTTTAACTTGGTTTTTTTAGCTTAATTTTTTAGACTTAAAATTAGCAGCCGCATAGTCACCGCGACTATGTTGGCTATGCTAAAAATTAGGTTGGCTATGCTAAAATATATTATTCACATGTTTGAATTGTATTTTCATGTCTATTACCATCAACAACGCTGACGACATCGCCAAAATGCGAATTGCGGGCAAATTAGCTTCCGAAGTACTTGATTATATTGCACCTTTTGTGGTGCATGGTGTGACGACAGACACGCTGGATAAGTTGTGTCACGATTATATTGTCAACGTTCAGCAGGCGATTCCTGCGCCTTTAAACTACGCGCCAGATGGTCATACGCCCTACCCTAAATCAATTTGTACCTCGGTTAATCATGTGATTTGCCATGGTGTGCCAGGCGATAAAGTATTGAAAAATGGCGATACTGTGAATATTGACATCACAGTGATTAAAGATGGCTACCATGGCGATACCTCACGCATGTTTCATGTGGGTGAAGTGTCGATTCAGGCCAAGCGTTTAAGTGAATTAACCTATAAAGCCATGTGGCTAGGTATCCGCCAAGTGAAGCCAGACGCTACTTTGGGCGATATTGGCTATGCCATTCAAAGCTTTGCCGAAAAAAATGGTTACAGTATAGTGCGCGAATTTTGCGGGCACGGCATTAGCAAAAAATTTCACGAAGAGCCGCAAGTGTTGCATTACGGCAAGCCAGGTGTAGGCTTGAAGTTACGTGCTGGTATGATTTTTACCATAGAACCCATGATTAATGCGGGTAAGCGTGACATTAAGCAACTGCCCGATGGCTGGACTATCGTCACCAAAGACCGTAGTTTATCCGCGCAGTGGGAGCACACCATTTTAGTCACAGAAACTGGCTTTGAAGTGATGACACTATCGGCTGGCTCGCCTGCCGCGCCACTACTTTCTTAAGTTTAAATTTCAATGTTAGATAAAAAACAGGCCTCTCATGCTGGGCGTAACAATTTACACATGCTACGCGCTCATTTGCAAGCGCAACAAGCGGCCCTTGAAACCAATTTTTTTCAACATAAAAATACTGCCCAGCTATTAAAAAAACAATCGCAACTCATCGATAAGCTACTAAAACAGATATGGCTGCAAGCCAATATCCATGCGGGGGTAGCCTTAATCGCTGTGGGCGGCTATGGGCGTGGGGAGCTGTTTCCGTATTCTGATATTGACTTGCTGATTCTACTGCCAGATCGGCCTGACGACGTTTTAAATGAGCAGATTGAAGGTCTCATTGGGCAGTTGTGGGATATTGGTCTAAGCGTAGGTCACAGCGTACGTACGCAGGATGAGTGCCTGAGCGAAGCCGCTAAAGACGTGACCGTGCAAACCAGCCTGTTAGAAGCGCGCCTGCTGGCTGGCAGCAAGGCCAATTATCAGCTATTCATAAAGGCAGTAGGCGATTTAATGCAACCTACACAGTTTTTTGCTGCAAAGTTGAAAGAGCAAGACCATCGTCACGCCAAATTTAATGACACCGCATACAATTTAGAACCCAATATTAAAGAAAGCCCCGGCGGCCTGCGCGATTTGCATATGATATTGTGGCTGACCCAAAGTCAGCGACTAGGTAAAAACTGGGCTGAACTTGCTAAAAACAACATTATTAGCGCTACCGAATTACGCCAAATTAAGCTACACGAGCGCAATTTGCAAACATTACGTATTCGCTTACATTATTTAGCTAAACGCCGCGAAGACAGATTGTTGTTTGACTTTCAAAATGAGCTGGCTGACAATTTAGGCTTGGTAAACAATGCACAAAAGCGCGCTAGCGAACAATTGATGCAAAGTTATTATAGAAGCGTTAAATTTATTAGCCTAATCAATGAGATAACCTCAAAAACTTTAGAGTTTACATTAACTAAAAAAACACCCATTATCACGCCAATTAACGCACGCTTTGAAGCGCGAAATGGCTTACTAGAGGCTAAATCTTCGCAACTTTTGCAGCGGCAACCATCTGCTATTTTAGAAAGTTTTTTGTTATTGCAACTTCACACCACGCTCAAGGGCATGAGTGCAAATTTACTACGTCAACTACAACGTGTGAAAAAAATCGTGAATGCTGATTTTCGCGACTTAAGTGAAAATAAAGCCTTGTTTTTAAAAATATTATCGCAACCACATGGTGTAAATCATAGCTTGCGTCGCATGAATAACTACGGCATTTTGGGACAATATATTCCCGCTTTTGGCAAAATTGTCGGACAAATGCAGCATGATTTATTCCATGTTTATACGGTGGATGAGCATATTTTAAATGTGCTGGCCAATTTGCGACGCTTTGCAAAACCTGAGTTAAAACATGAGTTTCCGCTTTGCAGCCAGTTATTTACGGCGTTTGAGAAACCGCATTTACTTTATCTTGCCGCCTTATTTCATGACATCGCCAAGGGTCGTGGTGGAGATCACTCTACTCTAGGTACAAAAGATGCTAGACGGTTTTGCAAACTACACAATTTGCCTAAAGAAGATACCAGCTTGGTGACTTGGCTGGTGGAAGCGCACCTCAAAATGTCAAGTACTGCACAAAAATCTGATTTGTCTGATCCGAATGTTATTGAGCAATTCGCAAAATTTGTAAAAACAGAAAAGCGTCTGACAGCCTTGTATTTACTGACTGTTGCAGATATTCGTGGCACTAGCCCTATTGTGTGGAACGCATGGAAAGCGCGTTTGCTAGAAAGCTTATTTTATGCGGCTAAACACGTGCTCAATGATGAGGCATTTAGCGTGCAACAAGTGATTGAAACTAGGCAGCAAGAAGCTAGGCTTAAACTCGATAAATACGGGCTGCAACCGCAATCTTATCAAGCGTTATGGGATAACGTGGGTGCTGACTATTTTGTGCGCTTTGTACCAGATGAAGTTGCTTGGCAAAGTCGCCTACTTACACCACATGTAAATAGCGCCAAGCCCATTGTGCGAGCGCGTTTAAGCCCAAGTGGCGATGGTATTCAAGTCATGATTTACACGTTTGATCAAGACGATTTATTTGCGCGAATATGTAACTTTTTTGACCGTATGGCTTATAACATCGTGCAAGCCAAAATTTACACTACCAATCATCGCTATGCATTGAATAGTTTTATTGTTTTAGATCAATCAGGTAAATCAGTAAGTTATAGTGGATTGTTGAAATTTATCGAGTCCGAATTGACAACAAAATTACTCGCTACATTACCGCTAGAAACGCCGTTAGAGGGTCGTATTAGCCGCCAAGTGAAGCACATGCCATTTGCCACACAAATTAATCTTCATAAAGAATTACAAGGCATTAATCACACATTAGAAATTGTTGCTGGCGATCGCCCTGGCTTGCTTGCCAGAGTGGCATTTATTTTTTTGCAACATGGCGTAGATTTGCATAATGCAAAAATTAACACATTGGGTAACCGTGCTGAGGATAGTTTTTTAATTTCCGCTAAGCACGGCAAAGCGCTTCTTTCAGCTCAAATAGAGTTGTTAATGCATGATTTAGTGCGCTTGTAGCCTAAATTTCTTTCGTTTCAAGCGCTTAATTCGGATCAAAACTGATTACTGGCAGCCGCAAACTAAAGCAAGTATCTTTGTCAATATCGCTTTCTACCTCGGCAAAGCCATGATGTTTTTCTGCCACTGTTTGCACAAAATACAAACCTAAACCCGTGCCTTCTGCAGCTGATTCATTGAAACTGACGCGGCTAAAGCGTTTAAATAAAAATAGTTGCTTATCTATAGGTATGCCAGCCCCCGTATTAATTACGCTCATCACCGCTTGTTGATTTGAAAAAGTTAGCCTGATTTTTACAGTGGAATTAGCAGGCGAAAATTTAACTGCATTTAATATCAAATTGAGCACGGCTCTTTGAAGCAAGCCAAAATTACCATGCACCCAAACCATACCATTTAAGATATCTCTTTCGAGCGTAATTTTTTTCTTTAAAGCACTTTCATAAGCGTCGTCTATCGCCTGATGCGTTAAGCTGGCGTAGTCGATTTCTTTAAAGTTTGCGCTATCAATCATCTCTGCACGCGATGCCTGTAAAAAATCTTCTGCCAAAGCCAGTGCTTGAGACAAAGAGGCATGTAAGCGATGCTCTGGATGATGGCTTTCTTCCAAAATCATCATGGCGTTAGCTATTGGCGCTCGTAGGTCATGTGAAATAAAAGCCAGCATTTCTTTACGGTCGTTTTGTAGAAATCTTAACTGCTGACTGGCAGCACGGACTTGCTCAATACGCGCATCAAAACTGTCATAGTTCAGTGCTTTTTTAGTCCTTGGCAAATCAATTAAATTCTCCTTTAAGTAGCTTAATTCGTAATTTAAGTACTTGCGAGTCGCGTCTAATTTGCGCCAGCTCCATATTGGGTAAGACAACAAAATTGCACTAAGCGCCGCAGATGGTGGAATCCAGAAACCCGCTAGTTGGGGCATGATTACCGCAATTAAACTAATTGCTGCAAAAGAAAATAAGGTGAAAAGTAGCCCTAAAAGTGCAGACAATCTTGGCAACCAAAACAAGGGCAGTAGCGCAATTAAAGCCAATATTGGTAATGCAATCGAGCTTGAAACTGTTTTTATTAAATTGTTAGTGCGAATAGATTCCAGCGAATTGGCATGAAACTCCACGCCAGGCATCAACTGTGATGATGACGAAACTGGTGTAGGAAACTGGTCGCCAAGACCTAGTGCAGTGCCGCCAACTAATACAATTTTATTTTTGAACAAATCTTTAGGATACTCACCATTAATCACTTGCACATAAGAAATAGTGGGAAAGTGCCCAGCAGCACCTAAAAAGTTAATTCTGCGCTGATCTTTGCGTATCAAGGAAATCACATTCGCTTTTTTTGCATCGTGATCTGCATCTGAGAAATTATTTTTTGATAGTTGGTGTTGTGCTACATTCAAAATGGCCTGTGCAAAGTGTTGCCAAACAGGCGCGCCAATGCCCTCAAATAGATAAATACTGCGCGCTATACCATCCTCATCTAGCACTACATGCACGCGGCCTAAATCTGCCGCACTCTCAGCATAAATGGGTAAAGGCAGAGACTCTATTACTTGGCCGTTGGTGCGCGTTGATTCAATCAGCACGGGCAATACCACATTCTTGGCTTGGCGAATGGCGTCAGAAAGAATTCTGTCAGCATCCTTGTCTTTTAAATCGGGCTCTGAAAAGATAATATCTAAGCCAACTACCGCTGCGCCTTCTTGCTTTAAGCGGTTAATTAAATCGGCATGTATCTTTCTTGACCAAGGCCAACGACCAATCCGTGATAAGCTACTTTCATCAACCGCCACAATAACAACATCGGTGGGTGCAGTTTGACGGTGTAACTTTTGACCAATATCATAGAGTAAATTATCTACCCTGGAAAACACACCAGTGGTATGAATTAAAACCGTGAGCACCAGCAATATTAATGCGGTTGATATGTAATCATTAAAGCCAATTTTTTTCAAAGGTGACTTTTGACCTTACTGCGGCGAAGCATTAAATTCACATACCGCATCTGGCCCAGTAACGCCATCCGTATCCACCAAGCGCAATAATAGTTTTTGCTGGCCGTATTCTTTTAGCAAGAAATCAAACTCACCATTAAGACCAGTGGCGTGCCATACATTGGCTTGCTTATTCACCTCATTTTGTAATACTGCTTCGTAAACCAGCCCCTCTGGTGGATTTATGGTGCGCACATACGCCTTATTTCGCAACACTTTTACATTGAGCTGGCTAATGTCTGGCTTATTGGGTTTGGCTTTGTAGGTAAAACTGCTAGCCGCCGTGTATGGGCCTTGATCTTGAACTTTATCTGTCGCGCTATCAATACTTGCCAAACGCCAAAAATATTGGCCTGGCTCAAGATTTCTTTCTATTTTATAGACAGTGTCAGGCACACGCCGACTATCTAACAATTGTTTGAAATCGGCATCCCTAGCCAGTTCCAGCAAATACTCATTGACATGTTCAATTTTTGTCCAAGTTAATTCTGGGTTAGCTTCTCTAACGGTGGCCGCCTGTGTTGGCGCAACCACCTCAGGCGCAAATGGCCGTGCACTTAAGTTAAATTCATGGGTGGCGTCATAGCCTTCTAAGCCTTGCTTATCTTTAGCCCTCACTTTTAAATAATATTTGCCGTCTGGTAAATCACTAAATCTTAAGTTTGAACCTAGGCTGAGCTGTTCATCCAAAATACGATTAAATTGCGGCTCGTTAGAAACCTTACCCAGCCAAGCCACAGCGCCCTCTTGCGCAGGCATGTTAAACGCTACTGGCACAGCCTCTAGTTTGATAGGTAAATTGCCTGTGGCTGGCGCAGGCAACAATAATACGGGTGGCAAAGGCGCGTTACCACCCTCCGATAAGCTACCAAAGCCTTTATCTACAGCCACTTCTTGCCCTGCGGCCATCAATGCTACTTTACCCTCTAAGGTTTCTTGCTTAATAGAGACATCATTAGCAGAAACGCGAAACTTAGTACCACGTATGGCCGCTACTGCAGTTGGCGTGATAATCTGCATTTGATTGCCTTGCAGATGCTCAGGATTAGCTTCGGTTTCTACTTTACCTTGTTGCAAACGCAATTTGGTATCCACCATGCCACCGCCGCTGTACATACTCAACGTGTCTAATTTCATGGTGGATTTTGGTTGCATGCTGACAATAGAGCCATCAGCAAACTTGATATTAAGTTTGCTATTTTCGCCCGTAATGAGCTCTGTACCTGCCGTAAGTTGTTGGCCTGCCGTAACAGGCTGCACGCTTTTATCTGCCTTTAAAATGCCCGCTTGCCCAGATGCCAAAACAATTTCTGCAGGTGCAGGTAATTGTTTAACTAAGCTAAGGGGTACACGCAGAATTTTCCCTAGTTGCATGTGCCGAGGGTTTTTAATGTGGTTGAGTTTTTGTAGCACTAACCAATCATTTGGATTGATTAAATGCTGCTTGCCAAAACGAATTAAATTATCGCCTGGGCGCACGCTATAGCGCCATTCTGGCTCATTCTCTTTAAATAAAACTTCTGCTGCGAATGTAGGGTGATTGATTTGCTGCACTGAAAATGCAAAAAACAGTAAAATACTTACTGTTTTAAAAGAACGCCTAATCATGTAAAAACTGGATATATGCATTTATTTTCTAGAAACAATTCACAATATATTAAAAACATTATTGTAATTTTTCTAACCGATAGCCTTGATGATACACCGAAATTAAGCGCCACCCGTGCTGTGGCAACAAGCTAAGCTTACTACGAAGATGGCTCACATGCACATCGATAGTTCGCGTGTCGATATCTGGTGAGGTACCCCATACTACTTTGATCAAATGCGCTCTAGATAATAAAGTTCCCACTTGCGCGAAAAAGTATAAAGCTAACTCAGTTTCTTTTTCTGTCAGCTTGACTGGTTCACCATTCATTACAAATTTTCTTTTTTCAAAATCTACCATCAAGTTGCCATAACTAACCACAGGCTCTTGATTTTCATTCGCATGGTTGCGACGATAAAGCGCGTTAACTCTAGCGATTAGAACGCTGGAATTAGGCGGTTTAACAATATAATCATCTGCACCCGCTTCAATCATCCGCACAACATCTTCTTCTGCATCGCGGCCTGTCATAAAAATCGTAGGCGGAAAATTACCTTTCAGCTTTAAGCTTGAAAGCACTTCTGGGCCGCTCATATCGGGTACTTCCCAGTCGAATAAGCATAAATCAAAATGATTACTTGTGACTGCATTTAAACATAAACGACCTGAAGTAAAATGCGCTACCTCGTGCCCTGCGGCCTCAAGTGCCATAACGATGTGTTGTGCAAAAGCGATGTTGTCTTCTAAAAATGCTATTTTCATTTTTTAACCACTTTTATATTAATGTTCCTAGTAATGATTTTGTCATAGCCTTGTACTAAAAGATACTGTAATTATCATTAAGACCTCTTACTGGCGCCTGCAAAATTCATATGTGTTAAAGTAATCTAGTATTTATGCAATGACTAAAGCTATGTAATTAATTGCACCACAATAGCATTTTACACAGCAACGCACGAATGCCGCTTGGTCTGGCGGGTTAATGAAAAAAATGAATTAATGTTTACAAAAGTTTACTTTTGCAACCATCAGCAATGAAGTCACTCCTATATAATTAGGAATAATTAAATCCATAAAATAGTCTTTAACGGGGATTTTAGTGCAAGATAGCAGCGATTTACATACCAAGCTAAGTAAAAGTGCGCATGGAGTTTCTTCTGAAGTAGTTGCGTTGCTTTTCAAAGATTCAAATAAAGCGACCATATCTACATTTGTGGTAGCTGCCATGCTGTTATCCCTCTTAAGTGCTGTCATCACTATTAAAGCCACTATTATTTGGATTGCATTAATGTTGCTAGCTTATGGCCAAAAGGTATATTTGGTCACCAAATTTCAAAAAAATGAGTTTAATGCACTTCAGGCACCAAAGTGGCTTATGCGCTTCAATATATCAAGCTTACTCTGTGGGTTAGCTTGGGGTTCAGCTAGCTTAATCATATTTCCGCATAACAACACTTTGCTACAGGCATTATTAGCATTGGTTTTAGCTGGTATTAGTGCAGGTAGCCTCATTGCCTATGCTATTAGAACCAGTACAGCGTTAGCTTTTGTTGGCGGCCTTGCTGTCCTTACTATCCCTGCTTTTTTAATTCACGACAGCCCTTATGCCAAGGAAATCATATTATTAACAAGTTTCTTTGTGGTGTTTGTATCCATGGCAAGTAAAAACTTGGCGCAAGGCTTGCTCGACAATATTGCACTTCGTATTACTGCGGTGACTCAAACTAAGGCGATTAGTGAGTTATCACAACGTCAAAGCTTGCATATGGCGCATACACCTATGGGGGTTATTGAATGGGATGCGGATTTAAATATCACCTCATGGAACAATGCCTGCACTAGCATATTTGGCTATCAGTATCAGGAAGTGGTAGGTAAACATATTAGCTTTCTAATATCCGATTTAGAAGGCCTCTCGCCAGACGGGGCTGTGCAGTTGCTTCTCTCTCAAGAGGCAATCCAAAATAACTTAAAGAAAGTAGCGCATAAAAACGGTGAAGCCATTTTTTGCGAATGGCATAATACCGTATTAAAAGACAGTGACAAAAAAATCATTGGTCTTGCCTCG
>JANMOP010000033.1:0-12104 GCA_031369365.1 Methylotenera sp. | reverse complement strand
ATAATGGCGTATCATATTCGCGCAATAAATTGCGCTCGTACACAAAGCCTTAATGTAGGAGCGATTTTTAAATCGCGAACAAGGAATTAACAAATGAAGCTTGTGATACTCGATCGCGACGGCGTCATCAACATTGATTCCGTCAATTTCATCAAAAATCCCAATGAGTGGATTGCAATTCCAAACAGCTTGGAAGCCATTGCACT
Organism: Methylotenera sp.; assembly: GCA_031369365.1. Classification (GTDB taxonomy): domain Bacteria; phylum Pseudomonadota; class Gammaproteobacteria; order Burkholderiales; family Methylophilaceae; genus Methylotenera_A. The sequence continues at coordinate 11,898 of JANMOP010000033.1, read as the reverse complement.
ACTCAATCAAAGCGGTTTTCGCGTGGCGATTGCCACCAATCAAAGCGGTATTTCGCGCGGCCTGTTTGATATGGCAACTCTCAACGCGATTAACGACAAAATGCATCGCGCGCTGGCGCAATTGGGCGGACGTATCGATGCGATGTTTTATTGCCCACACGCGGCAGATGATAACTGCACTTGCCGCAAACCTAAAACAGGCATGATTGTAGATATTGAGCGCCGATTTTCGGTAGATTTGAGTGAGGTTTTTGCTGTGGGCGACTCGCTGCGCGATTTACAAGCGTTCTACGATGCAGGCTGCAAGCCAATACTGGTGCGGTCTGGCAAAGGGGAAGAAACGCTCGCCAATGGTAACTTGCCAAAAGGTACGCTTATTTTTGCTGACTTAAACGAAGCCGTGCAACATATTATTGCAGAAGCTGAGAATGCTTAAACTAGTGCGTTTTGTAAGGTCACTGGCATTTTTTTTAGGCATGGTCATCATCACGCCCATTTTCACAATTCTCATCATTTTGTTAATTCCGCTCAGTGGCGTAACGCGCTCGCGCGTCGCCAGCTATTGGGCGCATTGGAGCTTGTTTTTGCTTAAAGTTACCTGTAACTTAGGCTTTGAGGTGCGCGGCCGCGAAAATATTCCAAATCATCCTTCCATCATCTTATGCAAGCACCAATCCGCGTGGGAGACAATTGCATTACAAGTGATTTTTCCACCACAAATTTGGGTATTAAAGCGCGAGCTTTTATATATTCCCATCATCGGTTGGGCATGGTGGGCGCTTTCTGCCATACCGATTAACCGTAGCGCTGGGCGCGAATCGCTTAAAAAATTGGTGTCGCACGGCAAAGATAGATTAGCTAAAGGTTTGTGGGTGGTGATTTTCCCCGAAGGCACGCGCATTGAATACGGCAAACGCGCCAAATACCATATGGGCGGTGCGCTGCTGGCCACACAAACACAAACAACTGTAGTGCCTGTGGCGCATAATGCGGGTTTATTTTGGCGTAAAAATGCCTTCTTAAAAACACCTGGCATGATTACTTTAAGCATTGGAAAACCAATAGAAACGGCGGGTTTGAAGGCAGATGCGCTGAATAAGCAGGTGGAAGATTGGATTGAAGCAGAAATAACCAAACTATAGATGGCAAATCAAATACTTACACTTTCCAATGGCGAAACGATTTCTTACTTACTCGAACGCCGTCCGCGCCGCACGGTTGGCTTAAAAATCACCGCAGATGGCTTAGTAGTACATGCGCCAAAACGTATTTTTGAGTTTCAGCTTAATCAAATTTTGCAGCAAAAATCCAATTGGATCTTAAACAAACTACAAGCACGCCAAGCGAATCATGTAGCAAAAATTGACTGGATTGACGGTGAACATTTGTTATATTTAGGCAGCGATATTCAGCTAAGTATTTCACAAAATAGCAGCAATAAAGCCTTAATTTTCGATCAAAACACCTTATTTATGGCATCGCCACAGCCCAATAACCATGCGGTGCTTGGCCGTAAGGTGATTCAATGGTACAAAAAGCAAGCGGCAATAGATTTTAACCGCAGGTTGGAAATTTTTGCTGCCAAGTTAGGTGTAGCAACGCCGCCACTTGCGCTCTCAAACGCGCAGTCGCGCTGGGGCAGTTGCAATAGTCGTGGCGAAGTTCGACTAAACTGGCGCTTGCTGCAAGCACCGCCGCACATCATTAACTACGTCATCTGCCACGAGCTGGCGCACTTAAAACAAATGAATCACTCCGCGAAGTTTTGGGCGGTAGTCGAAGACTTGTTCCCTAATTACAAAGCGGCAGAGAAAGAACTGAAAGCGTTATCACCACACTTGCATCGTATTTAGTTGAACGCAGGCTGATACCAATACAGCGCGCCGCCAGCCAATTAGCCCAACATTGTAGGCGCGACGCCCTCGTCGCGATGAAGCTATCGGGGCGAGTCGCCCCTCCTAGAACAACTTGCTAATATCGCTTGCTATCTCGGCAGGTTTTTGTCCATAGCCCATATACAGCCTAACTTTTCCTTTTTTATCAAACACATACATGCCAGCACTGTGGTCTATGCTGTATTCGGCTTTATCTTTACCTGGCACTTTTGCGTAGAATATCTTAAAGTTGCCCAAGGTTTCCGCCGTCTCTTGCAAGCTACCGCGCAGACCAATAAAGCGCGCATCAAACGAGGGCACAAACTTCGCTAACACCTCCTGCGTATCGCGCTCTGGATCCACCGTTACAAACAAAACTTGTACTTCATCAGACTTTTTACCCAGTAATTTCATGGCCTGTTTAAGGTCGCTCATGGTGGTGGGACACACGTCTGGGCAATGTGTAAAGCCAAAAAACAGCACCACTACCTTATCTTTAAAATCGCTCATGCTACGCAATTTTCCATTATGGTCAGTTAGCGTTAAAGTTTTGGCAAAATCTGCACCAGTAATATCGGTTGAATTAGATGCTATTGGTGTAGGCGCAGGTTTACACGCCGAAAATAAAACCGTAGTCGTCAACAGTAATACAAAAATACATAGTTTTTTCATGGTTTTACGCCGTTAAGTTTTTAAATAGTAAAGCATTTGATTCTAACATAAGCAAACAATTCACTGCTTTGGTTTACAATATCGCCTGCATATAATTCTTCTGTAAATCAGTATAAAAGGCTTTAAAAATGGCAATACCTAACTCAATGGCAGATCGTGACGGCGTTATTTGGTACGACGGAAAAATGGTGAATTGGCGCGATGCCACTACGCACGTGCTCACCCACACGCTACATTACGGCATGGGCGTGTTTGAAGGCGTGCGCGCCTATAAAACAGACAAAGGCGCAGCGATTTTCCGCTTGCAAGAGCATACCGATCGCCTATTTAACAGCGCGCATATTTTGCAAATGAAAATGCCATTTAGCAAACAAGAAATTTCTGATGCGATGTGTGCCGCCGTGCGCGAAAATAAATTAGAATCTGCTTACATTCGCCCAATGGCGTTTTACGGGGCTGAGGCGATGGGTATTGCCGCCAAAACTTTATCTACGCATGTGATTTGCGCGGCGTGGAGCTGGGGCGCATACATGGGAGATGAAGCGCTCACCAAAGGCATCCGCGTAAAAACATCGTCATTTTCGCGCCACCACGTCAATATCACCATGTGTAAAGCCAAAGCCAACGGCAATTACATGAACAGTATTTTAGCGCACCAAGAAGCCGCGCAAGATGGTTACGACGAAGCCTTGCTGCTAGATGTGGACGGCTTTGTAGCCGAAGGCTCGGGCGAAAATGTGTTTATCATTCGCAAAGGAAAACTTTACACGCCTGATTTAACTAGCGCGTTAGAAGGCATTACTCGCGATACCATTGTGCAACTGGCGAAAGAAATCGGCCTTGAAGTGATTGAAAAACGCATCACGCGCGACGAGGTTTATACTGCCGATGAAGCCTTCTTCACAGGTACTGCCGCCGAAGTCACGCCGATTCGTGAGTTAGATAACCGCAATATTGGTACTGGCACGCGCGGCCCGATTACAGAAAAGCTACAAGCTTTGTATTTTGATGTGGTTAAAGGCAAATCGGCCAAACATGCCGATTGGCTGACTTTAGTTTAAATATTTAAACTACTTACATAACCCACTACCGTCATACCCGAGAAAGCGGGTATCCATTTGGGTTTTTAACAAATAAAATGGATTCCAGCCTATCTCATATGAATAATGCGCTTTAGCGAATATATTCTACGGGGATGACCTTTACGGTTACGCGGGAATGACGAATTAAGGAGATTTTGAGAAATGTCCGACCTAAAAGAAATAGAAAAAACATTCATAGAAATCTCGGCTAAAGATTTGCCGCTACACTGCCCTACCAAGGCCGTAGCGGTTTGGTCGTCACATCCACGCGTGTTTTTAGATATAGCAGAAACAGGTCAAGTGGCTTGCCCATATTGCGGCACTAAATATAAGCTTAAAGCGGGTGAGCATGTCAAACACCATTAATATCATCATTAATGGTGTGTAATAGCTTCAATTATTTTTGCTCAGCAGCCTCATCTTTAATGGCTTTACCGCCTTTTTCAATGTCTTTTCCAGCACCTTCAACGGTGTTACAACCAGAAATAGCGGTTAGTGTGCCAATAAGAAAAAATGCAGCTAGAAAGGATACAAAAGTTTTAATCATCATGACTCTCCCAAATTAGATAAAATATTTAGCACATCAAACATATAACCTGTTAGTTGCTAAAAATTGATACTAAATTATTAAGCCAATTTGTTCTGTACGTTAGCGCACATTGATCTAGTTAATCAGTCTTTAAAAGCGGTGCACTTCCACGCACTTTCCCCATAGCCTCTCGGTCACTTGCGCGGCATTTTCCGCTTTGCTATTCGTCCAAAAATATACCTCGGCTTTTTGCTGGCTCACTGATAACAAATTTTTTTCTGTTAGTTGACGTTTTAACTGCATTGCCACCGCAGCACCCGTATCAATCAACATAATTTTGTCGCCAACAATCTCACGAATTGCGTCTTTTACAAACGGATAATGCGTGCAGCCAAGCACAATGGTATCTGCGCCCTCGGCCAGTAACGGCGTGGTGTACTGGCGGATTAGTGCTTTTGTTTCAGGTGTGTTCAGCTCGCCACGCTCAATGCATTCCACCAAACCCACGCAGGCTTGCGTAACCACTTTGACATTGCGACCATAACTTTCTAACAGCGCAGCAAACTGTGCGCTTTTAAGTGTACCCACAGTAGCCAACACGCCAATGACGCCGTTTTTACTGGCCTCAGCCGCAGGTTTTACGGCGGGCTCCATGCCAATAATAGGTATATCAAAATTTTCGCGTAATTCGTCAATTGCCGCTGCGGTGGCGGTGTTGCAGGCAACTACAATGGCTTTTACATTTTTTTGCAGCAAATCATCACACAAAATCATACAGCGCTGCGTAATTTCTTGCGGCGTTTTGTTGCCATAAGGCGCGTATTTGCTATCTGCCAGGTAGATTAAATTTTCATGCGACAACAGCGTGTGAATATGTTTAAGCACGCTGATGCCGCCCACACCAGAATCAAAAATGCCGACAGGCATGTAAGATTGGTCGCCGATTGGGTTGTTTTGATTTGACATGTAGCGCATTTTAAACGCTAATCTTGTTTAATCAAATTACTATTACCGTAACTTTGCCCCTCTCCCCAACCCCTCTCCCGCTTGCGGGCGAGGGGCTAAAAGATGCGGCAGCACAACATACCGCTCGCTCGGTAGATGGACTGAAGCGCACATCATAACCCTCGCCCGCAAGCGGGAGAGGGTGCGCGACAGCGTGGGAGAAGGGCGATGAATCTTTAAAGCTGATGTGATTAAAAATACGTTAAAATGGCACATTACTCACAGAGCAATACGGCAAGCGCAATATGGCAAACAGATTAAGTAAAATTTATACTCGTACGGGCGACGCAGGCACCACTGGCTTGGGCGATGGCACGCGCGTAGCAAAAGATAGTTTACGCGTGACGGCGATGGGCGATGTGGATGAGTTGAATTCGGTGATTGGTTTGATGCTAACCGAACCTATTTCAAGCAAAATTCGCGATTGTTTAACGCGCGTACAACACGACTTATTCGATATGGGTGGCGAGATTTGTATGCCAGGCTACACCATGATTAAGGCGGAGCGTGTGGTCGCTTTAGAAAACATTTTGGATGAGTGGAATGAAACGCTAAGTCCGTTAAAAGAGTTTATTTTGCCAGGCGGTAGCCGCGCTGCGGCATATTGCCACCTGGCCAGAACTGTGTGCAGACGCGCCGAACGGCAAATGACGACGTTGAATAATCAAGAAAAAATCACCGAGGTTTCTTTGCAATACATCAATAGATTATCGGATTTATTGTTTGTGCTGTGCCGCATTTTGAATAAAGAAGCGGGCGTGCCAGATGTACTTTGGCAAAATAATAACAAAGTCGAACCAAAAAAATAAAATATGATTAAAAGATTTCTACAAAAAGTGTTTAGTAAGCGTGTCAAAGCTGAAGTTGTCATCAATAAAGCTGACAGTAGCGATACCAGCTCAGCAAAAATATTCTCAGCCAGCAAGCACAAAATTGACAAAACCTTGATTAGCCAGCCTGCATTTAAAACCTGCGAAGGCTTACAAAAAGCGGGTTTTGAGGCTTTTATTGTGGGCGGCGCGGTGCGCGATTTGCTGCTAAATGTTAAGCCAAAAGATTTTGATATTGCCACCAATGCCACGCCAGAAGAGGTGTATAAAGTCTTTCGCCGCTCGCGTATTATCGGGCGCAGGTTCAGGTTAGTGCATGTATTGTGGGGCTCTGATACGATTGAGGTTTCAACTTTCCGTGGACATCATCAATCTGAGGGCGACGGCCAAACGGCGGATAGCGGCCGCATTATTCGCGATAATATTTTTGGCAGCCTAGAAGATGATGCCGTGCGCCGCGATTTTACCGCCAACGCCTTGTATTACAACCCTGCCAGCGAAGAAGTGTTGGATTTTCATAACGGCGTGGCTGATATAAAAGCTAATTTACTGCGTATGATTGGCGACCCAAAAACGCGCTACCAGGAAGACCCCGTGCGGATGCTACGCGCGGTAAGACTCTCGGCAAAACTTGGGTTAAAAATAGAAAAATCCACGCAAGAGCCGATTCAAAAGCTGGCGGATTTGTTGCAAGACGTGCCGCCCAGCCGATTGTTTGATGAAATGTTGAAATTATTTTTGTCAGGTCACGCAGTTGAGAGCATTAATGCCTTGCGCGAACAACATTTGCATCATGGCCTGCTGCCTTTGCTAGACGTGGTGCTAGAGCAGCCATTGGGCGAGCGTTTTGTAATGTTAGCGCTTAAGAACACGGATAATAGAATCCTTGCGGGTAAATCGTCTAACCCCAGTTTTCTGTTTGCAACCTTATTGTGGCACGAGGTTTTGAAAGCGTGGGAAACCTACAAACAATCGCACCCGCCAATACCCGCCCTGCACATGGCAATGAACGAAATTATCGACGCGCAGGCGAAAAAACTGGCGATTCACAACCGATTTACCGCCACCATGAAAGAAATTTGGGGCATGCAACCACGTTTTGAGCAGCGTGCAGGCAAGCGGCCTTTTGGTATTTTGGAACACCCGCGCTATCGTGCCGCTTACGATTTTTTGCTGTTACGTTGTGAATCGGGCGAGATTGATACCGAACTAGGTGAATGGTGGACAGAATTTGCCGATGCCAACGGCGAACGCCGTGCTGCCATGTTGCTGCCTGATACAGCACCCAAAAAACGTCGTAATCGTAATCGCAAAAAGCAAGCAATAGAAACAGAAGTTAGTTAATCAAATTTATATTAAGGTATTACCAAAGCTGTCATTGCGACCGAAGCGAAGCAATCCATGATTCTATCATCAGCTAAAAGCTGGATTGCTTCGCTTTTGCTCGCAATGACGGTAAATAATGTGCAATAACTTATATTACATGAATCAAAAAAATCATTTGGAACATAAGGCTTATATTGCTCTTGGTAGCAATTTAGCTGGGGATTTACATTCGCCCACCAACCAAGTAATACGTGCCTTCCAGAGCATCGACAAATTACCTAAAACCAAGCTAATTAAGACTTCAAGTTTATATCAAAGCGCTGCCGTGGGTTATTTAAATCAACCCGATTTCATCAATGCAGTGGTAGAAGTCAGCACGCAACTTTCACCCGAAACTTTACTAGAACAGCTGCTAAATATAGAACACGAAGCAGGCCGCGAGCGCCCTTTTAGCAACGCGCCGCGCGTTTTAGATTGCGATTTATTGCTTTACGATCATGTAACAATAAACACAAAAAACCTTACGCTGCCGCACCCGCGCATGTTTGAACGTGGCTTTGTGTTGTTACCTTTAGCGGAAATTGCGCCTGATTTAACACTTCCAGACTTATCGTTACCTTTTGGCAACAATGTTGTAAAATTAGCGCTCACGTTTCAAAACCAAGGTATTAAGAAGCTACAACTATAGAAACCAGCATGAACATATTTACAAAATACCCCTACATTGTCATCGAAGGCCCAATTGGAAGCGGCAAAACTACGTTGGCGCAGATGTTGGCAGATAAATTTTCGGCGCAATTGCTTAGCGAAAAAGCGGAGGCTAACCCGTTTTTGCCGCGTTTTTATCAAGATGCACAACGTTACGCACTGCCTACGCAGTTATTCTTTTTGTTCCAGCGCTCCCGCCAAATTAGTGATTTAAATCAACGTGATATGTTTAAAAAACCCACGGTGGCAGATTTCTTTTTAGAAAAAGACCCGCTATTTGCGCGGCTAAATTTAGATGACGAAGAATATACGCTGTATCACCAAATTTATTCACATTTACAATTAAAAGCGACCAAGCCTGATTTGGTTATTTACCTGCAAACGCCTGTGGATGAGCTTGCCGAGCGTATTGAAGAACGTAATGTGAGCTATGAGCAGGAAATTCCGCGCGAATATATTGAGCGTTTGGCCGCTGCTTATAGTGAGTTTTTTCACACTTATGATGCGTCGCCTTTGTTGATTGTAAATAACGAAAAGTTGAATATTATCAAAGATATAGCCGCACTTAATTTGTTGGTAGAGCGCATCATGCAAATTAAAAGCAGTCGCGAATATTTCAATCCTAACTTCGAATAATCTCTTGTGATTCATCTCTTGCTGCAAAAACTACAAAATCTAATAAATACTGGCGAAAAAATCGCCATGCTCACCTGCTATGACGCCACTTTTGCTAAATTAATGGAACACGCAGGTGTAGATATTTTGCTGGTGGGCGACTCACTCGGCATGGTGCTGCAAGGCGCGGAAAATACGCTGAACGTGAGCATGCACCACATGACTTATCACACCAAAATGGTGAAGAATGGCGCGCCCAACACGGTAATTATGGCTGATATGCCGATTGGCAGTTACGAGCAAGATAACGAAGCCGCTTATAAAAACGCACTGTGGTTAGTAAAAAGTGGCGCGCATATAGTGAAATTTGAAGGCGGTGGAAAACGCGTAGATACCGCGCGCTACTTGGTGGAGCGCGGCATTCCTGTGTGCGCTCATTTGGGCTTTACGCCGCAATCGGTGAATCAAATTGGCGGCTACAAAATCCAAGGTAAAACTCAAGAATCTGCAAGCCAAATTTTACAGGACGCGAAAGCCATGCACGACGCGGGCGTGAGCTTTGTGCTGCTAGAAATGGTGCCTGCTTCGTTGGCCAAGCAAGTCACAGAAATTGTGCCGACAATAGGCATTGGCGCTGGTGTTGATTGCAGCGGCCAAGTACTTGTGTTGCAAGATTTATTGGGCATTTATACGGGTGCTGCCAGCAAAAAAATTGAGGATTTTAAATCGCCGCGTTTTGTTAAAAACTTTTTACAAAATACTAACAGCGTGCAAGCAGCGGTTGCTGCATATGTAAATGCAGTTAAGGATAAAAGCTTTCCAGCTATTGAGCACAGTTACTAATAATTAATTACAGGCCACAGGCTCTAGTACTTCAGAAAATTTGGCTTGATTTACATTTTTATATACTAAATTTCCATTTTCATTTGGGTCTAACAGCTCACCAATTTTGATGAATAACCTTCCATTCTCAATTTTCATGCGCTTAGTTTCAGTTTGTTGATTGCCCTCTATCATATAGTCATACATTAAATCAAACTCGCCCGCTTGATTTTTAATGCCTTTAAGTGTTCCCCGCGCACTATCTTTTTGATAGGGAACCCAATTCATCACACCACTAATCGCATCTCCAGCAAATACCAGCTTAACATTAGTGACGTCTTGATTAAAATTCTTAACAAAGCAATAAGTGCCATCTTGAATACTTGGCTGTGCTGTTGATTGCTTTTCAATTTCTAGTTTTGGATTTTCAGTTTTTTCCATCGCATCAATGTCTTCTAACACAGTGTTTTTTTCGCAGCCAAGCAAAGTTAAAAGAATAAACAAACTTAAAACTTTACTCTTAATTTTATGCACGATTAATTCCTACAAAAGATTAAACCAAACAAAAAAACAATTGTATTATCTGCGTTAAAATAGCGCTATGCAAATAGTTCAAACAACATCAGATTTAAGAAATGCCCTCAAAAACCAAGCCCAAGGCAAACAAACTTTGGTCGGCTTTGTACCAACCATGGGCAATTTACATGCGGGACATATTCACCTAGTGAAAATAGCCAAACAGCATGCAACATGCGTGGTTGCTAGCATTTTTGTGAACCCGCTGCAATTTAGCCCGACTGAAGATTTAGCTAATTATCCACGCACTTTAGAAGCCGACTGCGAAAAGCTTAAAACTGCGGGTTGTGATATTGTGTTTACGCCAAGCGTGGCTGATATTTATCCAGATTTTGACGGCATAAATTTGAAACAAACCATGACGATTGATCCGCCGCCCATTGCCAATGTGCTGTGCGGCGCTACGCGCCTAAGCCATTTTGCGGGCGTGGCGACGGTGGTGATGAAGTTATTTAATATTGTTCAGCCGCAAGTGGCCGTGTTTGGTAAAAAAGATTTTCAACAACTGTTTATTATAAAAGAAATGGTGCGGCAGTTTAATTTACCCATTGAAATCATCGCAGGCGAAACGATTAGAGAAGCAAACGGCTTGGCATTAAGCTCGCGCAATGGTTATTTAACGGACACACAACGTGCCGCTGCAAGCCAATTAAATAGCGCCTTGCAGGGCATCGTTGTTTCAATAAAAAATGGTAATAAAAACTTTATTCAGCTCGAACAACAAGCGGCTAAACAGCTTACTAATCAAGGTTGGGATGTTGATTACATTTCCATTCGCTCCTCCAACACCTTACAACCTGCATCGCAAACAGACCAAGATTTAATCGTATTGGGAGCGGCCAAAATTCGCAATAAAACCTCGGGTAAAACACGCTTAATCGATAATATAGAATTATGTATAACTGTTTGATTAGCTTATAATTATGCTTTTTTAAAATCCAAGGTAACGCATGCAAAGAACCATGCTCAAATCTAAGCTGCATCGCGTTAATGTCACGCATAGCGAGCTGCATTATGAAGGTAGCTGTGCTATTGACGAGGCGTTGCTAGATGCGGGCAACATGCGCGAATATGAGCAAATTAGTATTTACAATGTGACCAATGGCGAGCGTTTTAGTACTTATGCGATGCGTGCCGAGCGGCATTCTGGCATTGTTTCTGTTAACGGTGCAGCCGCGCATAAAGCCAACCCTGGAGACATTATTATTATCGCCAGCTACGCGGTTTATCACGAAATTGAACTCGAAAAGTACAGTCCAGAATTAGTGTATGTGGATGACAACAACCGCATACAATCTCAACGTAACGCAATACCTGCACAGGCCGCATAACATGACCCAAGACTTAGACAAAGCAACATTAGATACAGCAAAACCAGATAAAGTTAAACCAGATGCAGTAAAATTGGATGCAGTAAAAACGGAAGCTGGCTATTTAGACACCATGAAAGCCGCCGTAATTGATGCGCTAGAAGATGTTAAAGGCTTTGATATTACCGTGATGGATGTGCGAAAACTCACCAATATGACCAGCTACATGATCGTGTGCAGTGCCACATCAAGCCGTCAAGCCAAAGCCATTGGCGACAATGTGCGCGAAAAAATGAAAGAAAAAAGCTATGCAATTCGCGGTACTGAAGGCGAAAAAGAAGGCGAATGGGTGTTGGTGGATTTAAACGATATTGTGGTGCATATTATGGTGCCAACCACCCGTGCCTATTACAACCTGGAGCAGTTATGGGGCGACGCAGAAGCGCGCCGCGGGCATATAAAAGCCCAGTTTCCCGGTCGAGTCCGCTTTGAACAGATGCGCTCCGCCGTAAACCGTGTGCACCGCCTGACGCCGGTCCGACTCACCCG
>JANMOP010000022.1:0-10379 GCA_031369365.1 Methylotenera sp. | reverse complement strand
AGCATAGACATTACATATTGAGCCATGATAAAACTTTGCAAATTTGAAAAGTGAAAGCTTAACAGAAACTAGCACCTGCAAGCTACAAGGTATAATGCAAGCCATACAATTCGTTGAACATAACATCATGGCAACTATTTTTGGAGCGCGCAATGGCGCTTAAATCCACTATCTATAAAATTGACTTAAACATTGCTGATATGGATAGGCAATATTACGCCCAGCACAGCTTAACGCTGGCTAAACATCCATCAGAAACCGACGAGCGCGTAATGGTGCGGCTGCTTGGCTTTGCGCTGTTTGCCAACGAAGCGCTGATATTCGGCAAAGGTTTAAGTGACGATGAAGAGCCCGACTTATGGCAAAAAGATTTAACGGGCGCGATTCAACTTTGGATGGATGTTGGCCTGCCAACTGAAAAAGACATCCGCAAAGCCTGTGGCCGTTCACGCCAAGTTGTTGTAGTGCTTTATGGTGGCAGAATTGCCGACATGTGGTGGGATACAAACAGTAAAGGCCTACTAAAACTGAACAATTTAACCGTAATTAACCTGCCCGAAACACAAGAACTGGCGCGGCTTGCAGGCAAGAGTATAAGCTTAGCTTGCACCATTCAAGATGGTGAAATATTGGTCAGCCACGATAGTGGTAGTTTCGAAATATCTCCAATCAGCCTAAAAGAACCTACTTAAAACGCTACTAACGCATACCCAAAAGCCACTTATAAACCCACCTATAGCGCAATAATTGTGGTCAAATTATGATCATGGTATTTGGTATAGCAAGGTAGGGTAAGCAAATGATTGATAAAAATTTGTGGCTTAATTTAGCGGTTGCCTTAGGTCTCGGCCTGCTAATTGGCGCGGAGCGCGAGCGCAGCAAAGGGTCAGATCCCAGCACCTCTTCTGCTGGCATTCGCACCTTTACCATAGCCTCTCTACTTGGCGCAGTAAGCACCATGGTCAGTTTTTGGCTGTTGGTTGCTTCAATATTCTGTGTGACCATTTTCCAGGCTATTGCTTACTTTAATCAGCGCGGTAAAGAGCCAGGGCTGACGACTGAAGTTGCGCTGATATTCACCATGATATTGGGCGGGCTAGCCATGAGCTCGACCGCTTTAGCCGCCGCATTAGCGGTAAGCTTGGCCGTGCTGCTGGCAGCCAAAGAGCCTATGCACGGCTTTGTGCTTGGTGTGGTGACTAAAGATGAATTAAATGACTTTCTCATTCTGGCAGCTGCAACGCTTATTATTTTGCCGCTAGTGCCCGATAAATCTATCGGGCCTTTCGAGGCCATTAATCCGCGTAATCTTTGGCTAATTGTTATTTTGGTGATGACCATTAGCGCGCTTGGTCACCTTGCATTACGCTGGCTAGGTGGTCGCATCGGCTTACCTATTGTTGGGCTAGTTTCAGGCTTTATTTCCAGCATCGCAACCGTTGGCGCAATGGGCGCGCGCGCTAAAGAAACGCCTGCCTTAACAGGTTCGGCAGTTGCAGGCGCGATATTATCAAGCCTCGCCACTATTTTGCAGCTAGCTTTGCTACTCGCGGCTATCCACCCACCCACATTACACGCGCTGATGTGGCCGCTTGTTTTTGGTGGCGTTTCAATTGCGATTTACGGTTTGGTAGTGACTTTATATTCTCTGCATAATAAAAATACTGCAGACGCGAATAAACCCACCAAAACATTTAGTGTCAATACGGCGTTGTTGCTGGCAACGGTTATTGCCGTTGCGTTGATAGCTTCAGCTGCTTTAAAAGCCTGGTTTGGTCAAGCTGGACTTGTGCTTGCCTCTGGAGTAGCAGGTGTGGCAGACGCACATGCTGCTGCAATTTCAGTCGCCTCATTGGCGGCGGCTAGCAAACTAAGCGTAGAGAGCGCTGTGATACCAATTTTGGTCGCTTTTTCAGTTAACTCTGTCTCAAAAGCGGTCATGGCGGTTATCAGTGGTGGCAAAGATTTCTCACGCCAAGTCATTTTAGGCTTGATTGTGCAAGTTTCAGCCACTTGGGCAGGGTGGTGGTGGTTTAGATAGTTTTACAACGCATTTATGCAAGAAATAAGATGCCCTGCAAGCCAATATCCATGCGACTTACAGGACATCGATTATTTGTCATTCTGAGCGTACCGAAGCTCATGGCATGGGGTGTCGTTTACTCTGGTTACTTTTGGTGCCAAGGTCGCTGTGCAACAGCGGGCGCTTGGTGAGCAAGCCCCTTGCGGGATGGACAAGCAAAAGAAGGTGACTTGCAGTCGGGCAACCCAACTTATTTATATTTTCACGTGGCGTAAATACTGATGTTATTTGAATAAATTTAAATAGTTTTGGAATATAAATATTCTGCCTCGTTTACTACCTGTAATCTCTTTTAATATCCCAAAATTTTCCAAATCAACTATTAACTTATAAGCAGAGGTAGCTGAAACTCCTGCTAATTCAGCCGCTTTTGCTGCATCAACCAAAGGATGCTGATAAAGATACTGTACAATTTTTTGAGCTTTAGCGGTTCTACTTCCTAAGGTTTGTATTTTTTCTTCAACTTCTTTTTGCAATTTAAGTATATTATCAAAAGCATTAATACTATTTTTTGCAGTCTCAATTACGCCAACTAAAAAGAACTTAAACCACTGCAAAATATCGTTTTTCTCTCTAACTCGGGTTAAGTTATCGTAGTAATGAACACGATTGCGCTCAAAAAAGTCTGATAAATATAATACTGGCCGTTTTAATAATCCCTTATTTACTAAATACAAAGTAATCAACAATCTTCCCACGCGCCCATTTCCATCTAAAAATGGATGAATAGTCTCAAACTGATAATGTACAAGCGCAATTTTTAGTAACTCAGGAAAGTGTTGTTGGTCATTATGAACAAAATGTTCAATATCACCCATCAAACCCTCTATTGAATGATGCACTGGTGGAATAAACACAGCATCGTTGATGCTAGCTCCTCCTATCCAATTTTGACTCAGCCTAAACTGGCCTGGCTGTTTATGCTTACCTCGTACACCTTGCATTAAAATCTGGTGAGTTTCTTTCACTAATCTAGCAGAAAAGGGCAGTACTTTTAACTTATCAATCGCCTCATTCATCGCTTTCACATAGTTTTGTACCTCTTCCCAATCATCCCGCTTATCTAGGGCTACATCTTCTTTTTCAAGAAGTGCGTCCTCCATATTCGTTTGAGTACCTTCTATTTTACTGGATTGAGTCGCCTCCTTAAGCACATGCATACTGATAAACAAATCAATATTGGGTATATATTCTGAGTACATATCTAGCTTACCTAGCTCACGATCGGCTTGCCCTAATAACTGAATTAACTCCATATTATCCAGAGCCCAAGCTCTATCAATCAAACTTGGCTGAAAACTTTTATAATGTCCTTGTTGAACATAATTACCTGATTTGTAGTTTTTCATAATGGCTATTTTTAATAAAACCTAAATTAAGAACTTTGCTATTTTAGATTTTAACAAAAAACTAAAATAGTGCAATAGGCTATTTTAGTTTATTAGTATGAAAACTAACCTTTTTACTCAACCGTAACACTCTTAGCCAAATTCCTCGGTTTATCCACATCAGTCCCCTTCAACAACGCAGCATGGTAAGCCAACATTTGCACAGGAATGGTATGCAAAATAGGGGAGAGCACGCCTACATGGCGCGGGGTGCGGATGACATGCACGCCTTCGGATTCGGTAAAGTGACTATCGGCATCGGCAAATACAAATAGCTCGCCGCCACGCGCGCGTACTTCTTGCATGTTGGATTTTACTTTTTCCAGCAGCGTATCATTTGGCGCAATCACTACCACTGGCATATTGTTATCTACCAGCGCTAGCGGACCATGTTTAAGTTCGCCTGCAGGGTAAGCTTCGGCATGAATATAAGAGATTTCTTTAAGTTTAAGCGCGCCTTCTAACGCAATTGGGTAGTGCACACCACGGCCTAAAAACAGCGCGTGCTCTTTATCGGCAAAGCGTTTTGCCCATTCGCGAATTTGCGGCTCTAAATTAAGCGCAAATTGTACGCTGCCCGCTAACTGGCGTAATGCGCTTAAATATTCTTGCTCTTTTTCGCTATTTAATGAGCCGCGCTGTTTAGCCAATGTGGCGGCCAAAGTGAATAGGGCGACTAGTTGCGTGGTGAAGGCTTTAGTTGAAGCCACGCCGATTTCAGCGCCAGCACGGGTGTAAAAAACCAGCTGCGAGGCACGTGGAATGGCGCTCTCTTGCACGTTACAAATCGCTAAGGTTAAATGCTGGCCGAGTGATTTTGCATGTTTTAAGGCTTCCATGGTATCGAGTGTTTCGCCCGATTGCGAAATGGTGACAATGAGTTGCTTAGGATTTGGCACCGATTGACGATAGCGATATTCACTGGCGATTTCGACATTGGTGGGTATTTTTGCGATTGATTCTAACCAGTATTTAGCGGTGAGCGCCGCGTAATAGCTGGTGCCTGCGGCGAGTATTAAGATGCTATCAATTTGTTTGAATACCTCACCAGCATCTTTGCCAAACAACTCGGCAGAGAAGCTGTTGTTATCAATCAGCGCTTCAATCGTGTCGTTGAGGGCGCGTGGTTGCTCGTGAATTTCTTTTTGCATGAAATGATTATAGGGGCCAAGCTCCATGCTGGCGAGCGACACGTCGCTTATGTGGATTTTGCGTGTCACTTCTACGCCATTGTTACCAAATCCATCACGCCCATAAATAGTCACGCCATCACGTCGAATATCCGCCACATCGCCGTCTTCTAAATAAATGACTTTGCGCGTGACTGATAATACGGCAGAAACATCGGACGCGATAAAATTTTCACCATCGCCAAGACCCAATAACAGCGGGCATCCCAGCCTTGCCGTTATCATGTGTTCAGGTTCTTTTACAGAAATTACGCTGATGGCAAACGCGCCTGTAAGCTCGGCGACGGCTTTTTGTGTGGCGGCGAGCAAGCTTAAATCTTGATGATAATAATGAATAAGATGCGCAATGACTTCGGTATCGGTTTGCGAGGTGAATTCGTAGCCGAGTTTTTTGAGTTTATCGCGCTGCTCATCGTGATTTTCAATAATGCCGTTGTGCACCACGGCGATTTCGCCTTTTGAGACGTGTGGATGTGCGTTGCTTTCGGTGACGCCGCCATGCGTGGCCCAGCGTGTATGGCCAATGCCAACTTGGCCAGTTAAATTAGCATCAAGTGCTTTTTCTGTCATGGCCGCAACACGGCCTACAGCACGCACGCGCTCAATGCCGTTGCTATTTAAGACGGCAACGCCGGCGGAATCATAGCCGCGATATTCTAGGCGACTAAGGCCTTCTATTAGGGTTGATACGACGTTTCTTTTTGCAACTGCGCCTACGATTCCACACATATATAGTCTTTCTAAATGATTTTACTAACGTTTCCAACCTCTTTAATCTGAGCCTAATTTTTTTCTAGGCGAAGAATCTACTGATCTCTTAAACTCAAAATGGATTCCCGCCTGCGCGGGAATGACAGGTGTTATTTTTTTATCTTAACTGGTCGCTGCCAGCTTGAATAGGTTTTTTGCTCTTTAGCACGACACACGGTTAAGCCGCCAGCTGGCACGTCTTTAGTGATAGTAGAGCCCGCTGCAATGGTTGCGCCTTTGCCAATATTAACTGGCGCGATGAGTTGCGTGTCTGAGCCAATAAACGCGTTGTCTTCAATCACCGTTCTAAATTTATTGGCGCCATCATAATTGCAGGTAATGGTACCCGCGCCAATGTTTACGTTTTTGCCTATAGTCGCGTCACCAACATAGCTTAAGTGATTGATTTTACTGCCAGTATCCACTTGTGCATTTTTAAGCTCCACAAAATTACCAATATGTGTGTTAGCCGCTAGTGTAGTGCCTGGCCTTAAGCGTGCATATGGCCCAACGCGGCTATTTTCACCCACTAGTGCTTCATCTATATGCGTAAAAGGGGCAATATGTGTGCCTGCAGCAATGGTTGCGTTTTTAATGACGCAATTAGCGGCGATTTTGACGTTATCGCCCAGGGTCACATTGCCTTCAAACACACAGTTCACATCAATTTCTACATCTCGCCCAATATTTAAAGCACCGCGCACATCTACGCGAGCAGGGTCTTTTAAGGTTACGCCTTGTTGCAGTAATTTTTGCGCAATACGGGTTTGATGTATGCGCTCGATTTTGCTCAAATCCACCTTAGAGTTAATGCCCGTTACTGACCATTCATCGGCAGTTAAGAAAGCCACAACACTTATTTGATCTTTAACCGCAAGCTCTACAATATCGGTTAAATAATACTCACCTTGGGCGTTATTATTAGTCAAGCGGCTTAACCAATTTTTAAGGTGAAGGTTTGGCATCGCCATAATGCCCGTGTTCACTTCAACAATACTGCGCTGTGCATCGGTTGCATCTTTATGTTCTACAATTGCCATAACCAAATTGTTGTTACGTACTATGCGCCCATAGCCTGTGGGGTCTGCTTTATTAAACGACAAAATTGCCAGTTGGTTGTTGGCTTTTTCAATTAATGCTTTACAAGCTTCAACATCTACTAAAGGCACATCACCCAACATAATCAGCGTGTTAGCACCGGCTTCTAAATGCAGTACCGCTTGTTGCACAGCATGGCCCGTACCAAGCTGCTCTGCTTGATTCACCCAGGTAATATTTTCATGCGCATACGCTTCACGCACTATTTCGCCACCATAGCCATATACAACAATGATTTTTTGTGGATTTAAGCTTTTAGCACAAGCAATTACGTGCCCCAATATAGGTTGGCCGCCGATTTCATGCAGAACTTTAGGCTTATTAGAGTGCATACGCGTGCCTTTGCCAGCAGCGAGAATAACGATATTGAGTGTGTTAGTTGTCATGTTAAAACGTTGATTTAATAATTTGTACTATTGTAAAGTATAAAGATGACACAAACAAAAAAGGCAGCCTAGGCTGCCTTTTTTTACAACAATTACGCTTAATAATTAATGCCTTTTACGAAGCCGTTCAATGGCTTGAATTTGCGCCAAGGCCTCAGATAACTCTGATTGGGCTTTTGCGTAATCCATATCAGATGAGCGGTTTTTCATCGCTTCCAATGCGGCCTCTTTTGCTGCAATGGCTTTTGCTTCATCTAAATCGTGTCCACGCACTGCTGTATCAGCCAATACAGTAATCATACCTGGTTGCACTTCTAATAATCCACCAGAAATAAAAATAACCACTTCTTCTGCTGCATCGGCAAGCTGAATACGTAGCGAGCCTGGTTTAATCGTAGTAATCATCGGCGCGTGATTGGGGTATATACCCACTTCGCCAGCGGCTGCTGGTGCAACTACAAACTCAGCTTCACCCGAGAATATTGCCGCTTCTGCGCTTACTACATCAATATGAACCGTATTTGCCATCATTTTTCCTTAAAGCTTTTTCAAATTACTAATTTATTGTAGGTTGGGCTTTAGCCGACTATTTGATTTAACCCAAGTGTCGGGTTGAAACCCGACCTACTCTATTTAGTTTAAGGTTTTAGCTTTCTCTACAGCTTCTTCAATACCACCCACCATGTAGAACGCTTGCTCAGGCAAGTGATCATACTCACCGGCGACAATGGCTTTAAAGCCTTTGATGGTTTCTTTTAATGGCACGTATTTGCCTGGCGCGCCAGTAAATACTTCAGCCACGTGAAATGGTTGTGACAAGAAACGTTGGATTTTACGTGCACGGCCAACAGCTAATTTATCTTCTGCTGACAACTCGTCCATACCCAAAATCGCAATAATGTCGCGTAATTCTTTATAACGTTGCAATGTTTGTTGTACTGAACGTGCTACGTTGTAATGCTCTTCACCCACCACCAATGGGTCTAATTGGCGTGAGCTTGAATCGAGTGGATCCACCGCTGGGTAGATACCAAGTGAGGCAATGTCACGTGACAACACAACGGTTGAATCCAAATGTTGGAACGTTGTAGCAGGTGATGGATCGGTCAAGTCATCCGCAGGTACATAAACCGCTTGGATAGACGTAATAGAACCTGTTTTAGTAGAAGTAATACGTTCTTGTAAACGGCCCATTTCATCCGCCAGAGTAGGTTGGTAACCTACCGCAGAAGGCATACGGCCTAACAAAGCTGATACTTCAGTACCGGCTAATGTGTAGCGATAGATATTATCCACGAAGAATAAAACATCACGGCCTTCGTCACGGAATTTCTCAGCCATTGTCAAACCTGACAAAGCTACACGTAAACGGTTGCCTGGTGGTTCGTTCATTTGACCAAACACCATGGCTACTTTTGATTCTTTCATGTTATCAAGCTTAATAACGCCAGCCTCTGCCATCTCATGGTAGAAGTCGTTACCTTCACGTGTACGCTCGCCCACACCAGCAAATACGGATAAACCTGAGTGTTGTTTGGCAATGTTGTTGATTAACTCAAGCATGTTAACGGTTTTACCTACACCCGCACCGCCGAACAAACCAACTTTACCGCCTTTAGCAAACGGGCAAACTAGGTCAATCACCTTAATACCTGTTTCTAACAAATCGACACTTGGTGACAACTCTTCAAAAGTAGGCGCTTTTTGGTGAATCGCACGACGCTCATCACACTCAATAGGGCCAGCCTCATCTATCGGGCGACCCAACACATCCATAATACGGCCAAGTGTACCTACGCCAACTGGCACAGTAATTTGTGAGCCTGTTGATTTAAATGCTGTACCACGTGAAAGACCGTCTGATGAGCCCATCGCAATGGTACGTACAATGCCGTCACCTAATTGTTGCTGAACCTCTAAAGTCAGGCCTGCTTCTGCTTGACTTGTAGCATCATCAATAATCAATGCTTCAAACACATTTGGCATTTGATCACGTGGAAACTCAACGTCAACCACCGCGCCAATACACTGAACTACTTTACCCGTTTTAATCACTACGTTCGCTGTACTCATCTTTGTGTCCTATTCAAACTACATTTTGAATGTTAATTAAATTCTTATTTAAGTGCTGACTAATACTTAAGCTACTGCCGCCGCGCCACCAACAATCTCTGAGATCTCTTTGGTAATCGCTGCTTGACGTGCTTTGTTATAAATCAGTTTCAAATCACCGATTACTTCTTTGGCGTTATCAGACGCTGATTTCATTGCCACCATACGTGATGATTGCTCTGAAGCCATATTCTCTGCTACCGCGTTGTACACTAATGACTCTACATAACGCATCATTAGCTGATCAACCACTGGTTGCGCCTCTGGCTCATAAATATAATCCCAATGGCCAGTGGGGCTGCCCAATTTCTCACCTGTTAACGGTAGCAGTTGCTCCATCACAGGCTCTTGCTTCATGGTGTTGATAAACTTGGTGTAGCTAATATAAAGCTGATCAATTTCGCCAGCTTCATAGGCGTCTAGCATCACTTTAATTGTGCCAATCAATGTTTCTAAATGTGGCACATCGCCTAAACCAATAATGTGCGATTTTACGTTCGCACCTACACGGTTCATAAAGCTAAAGCCTTTATTACCAATTGCACTCACCGTAATGGCTTTGCCTTCAGTTTCCCAATTTTTCATCTGGTTAACAGACAAACGCAACATGTTGGTATTTAAACCACCACATAGGCCTTTATCTGAACTCACCACAATCAAACCGATGTTTTTAACCACATCACGCTTGATTAGGTAAGGATGCTTGTATTCTGGGTTTGCAAATGACAAATGTGCTGCAACGTTACGAATTTTATCAGCGTATGGACGTGAAGCACGCATTCTATCTTGCGCTTTACGCATTTTAGAAGCCGCCACCATTTCCATCGCTTTGGTGATTTTGCGGGTATTTTCTACCGACTTAATCTTGGTTCTAATCTCTTTACTACCAGCCATATGTTTTCCTAATTAAGCATAATCCTAATAGTGAGAGATTAATATGCGTTTGTAGCTTTAAAGTCTTGAATTGCCGCTTCAACCGCTTTTTCGTTATCGCCGCTCAAGTCTTTGCTAGATTCAATACCATCCATCAATTTAGCGTATTTAGAGCCCATAAAGCCGTGTAATGCACTTTCAAAAGCCAATACTTTATTGGTTGGCACATCATCAAAGTAGCCTTTGTTAGCAGCTAACAAGCTAATCGCCATTTTTGAAACACTTAATGGAGCATATTGCGCTTGTTTCATCAACTCAGTAAACATACGGCCGCGGTCTAGTTGTTTACGTGTTGCTTCATCCAAATCAGATGCAAACTGCGCGAAGGCAGCCAATTCACGGTATTGTGCTAATGCCAAACGTACACCACCACCTAATTTCTTGATGACTTTGGTTTGTGCAGCACCACCCACGCGAGATACTGAAATACCCGCGTTAA
>JANMOP010000102.1:0-11676 GCA_031369365.1 Methylotenera sp. | reverse complement strand
CTACATGTGGTGCCACTTTAGTTGCCAACGCAACGGTTGCGTCAAAATCTAGTGAATCTAGTGCCATTTGGGTTTGTGCCATGGTGTTTATTCCTCTGAGCTTACTCTAAAATATTCGATTAAAAATTTAACATTTTGTAGTAATTGTTTTAGGTTAATTAAATTAAATTTTACAAAATATTATTTGCACATTTTGTACATTTCAGCATCATAACCGCTATTCATGATATTTTTCAACAATTTAGTTACAATTTATCATAAATTTAGAACTTAGCCATTAATGATGACACTAAGCGCCGCTAAAATTTGTTTGATTTCAGCATCTGTGCCAATAGTGATGCGCAAATAAGGCGATATGCGCGCAGGTTTTTTAAAGTGCCGAATAACAATGTTCTTTTCACGCAGTTTTTCAGTGAGTTCCGCGCCATCTCGTGATATATGTTTTGCAAAAATAAAGTTAGCGCCAGATGGTAACACTTCAAAATCAAGCGCCTGCAAACCCTTTATTAACAGGGCTCTCGAGGCGATTACTTTGTCGCGTGTTTGCTCAAAATAAGCAGTATCTTGCATGGCTGCCACTGCGCCCGCCTCAGCAAAACGATCAATAGGATAAGAATTGAAGCTATCTTTCACACGAACGAGCGCTGCAATTAAACTGGAATGACCAAGTGCAAAGCCAACGCGTAAGCCCGCTAAGGAGCGTGCTTTTGAGAAAGTTTGCGTGACTAATAAATTCGGGTAAGTGCTGATTAACTTAACGGCAGACTCCGTGCCAAAATCCACGTAAGCTTCGTCAATGACCACAACAGATTCCGTATTGATTTTTAGCAGCTTCTCAATTTCTGATAATGCCAAAGGCACGCCAGTTGGCGCATTCGGGTTAGGGAAAATAATGCCGCCGTTGGGTCTGTCGTAATCATTTACGTCGATTTCAAAGCTGGCATTGAGCGCAATTGTCTCAGATTCAATACCATATAAACCGCAATAAACGGGGTAAAAACTGTAGCTAATATCGGGGAAAAGTAAGGGCCTGTCATGCTTGAGTAGCGCCTGAAACACATGCGCCAACACTTCATCCGAACCATTCCCAACAAATACTTGGTTTGGGTTTAGCTGATGGTAGCTTGCAATAGCCGCTTTTAATTTATCAGAATTGGGATCAGGGTAAAGGCGTAGCGTTTCAGCGGCTTCTGCCTGTAATGCGGCTATTACCTTGGGGCTGGGACCATAAGGATTCTCGTTGGTATTGAGTTTAACCAGATTATTAAGCTTAGGCTGCTCGCCTGGCACGTAAGGCGTGAGCTTGTGAACAACATCGCTCCAAAATTTACTCATGTTTTTTAGCCGCAGATAAACACAGATGCACACAGATATTATTTAGTAAATTTAACATTTTTTTGAGCTCTAATCATTCATCTGAAATTTGAAAATACTACAAATGGACTTTAATTATGAGATTTTATCCGTGTATATCTGTGTTTATCTGTGGCTAAAATCAGTTTTTTAAACGATATTCTGCCGATTTTGCATGCGCCTGCAAACCTTCGCCATTGGCTAAGGTTGAGGCGATTTTACCTAGCTTTTGTGCGCCCGCTTGCGACACCATAATTAAGCTTGAGCGTTTTTGAAAATCATAAACACCTAGGGGCGAGCTAAACCGCGCTGTGCGGCTGGTTGGCAATACGTGGTTTGGCCCTGCACAGTAGTCGCCAAGCGCCTCGCAGGTATCGCGCCCCATAAAAATCGCGCCCGCGTGTTTAATTTTTTTGCTCATTTCTAGCGGATTTTCGACTGACAATTCCAAGTGTTCGGGCGCAATATAATTGCTAATTTCAATCGCTTCATCCAAACTTTTTGTCAAAATCAACGCGCCACGGTCGCTAATAGAGGTGCTGATAATGTCTTTGCGTGGCATCGTTTCTACCAGCCTAGCCATGCTGACAGCCACTTTGTCTAAAAATTCTGCATCGGGTGAAAGCAAAATCGCTTGTGCCAACTCATCATGCTCGGCTTGGCTAAACAAATCCATGGCAATCCAATCGGGGTCGGTTTTACCATCGCAAATCACCAAAATCTCGCTTGGCCCTGCCACCATATCAATGCCCACCACGCCAAACACCCGCCGCTTGGCGGCAGCCACATAGGCGTTGCCTGGGCCTGTGATTTTATCCACTTGCGGGATTGTTTGTGTGCCATACGCCAGCGCACCTACCGCTTGTGCGCCGCCAATGCAAAATACGCGATCAACGCCAGAAATAGCGGCGGCCGCCAATACCAACTGATTGCGCTCGCCGTTTGGCGTTGGCACGACCATAATTAACTCACCCACACCCGCTACTTTTGCGGGAATCGCGTTCATCAACACGCTAGAAGGATACGCCGCTTTGCCACCTGGCACGTATAAACCCACGCGATCTAGCGCGGTAACTTGCTGACCCAAAATCGTGCCGTCTGCTTCGGTATATTGCCAAGATTGCATCACTTGTTTTTCGTGATAGTTTTTTACTCTATCCGCCGCTGCCTGCAAAGCCGCACGCTGATTGGCTGGTAGGCCGCTTAATGCAGCGTTTAGTTCTGCTTTGCCGATTTCCAGTTCAGTCAAAGTTGTCGCATTAGTTTTATCAAACTTATTGGTGTATTCCAGCACCGCCGCATCGCCACGGGTTTTTACATCTTTTAAGATGCCAGCCACAACCACATCAATAGAATCATCTTGTGCAGTTTCAAACGCCAATAGCGCTTTTAAATCAGCGTCAAAAGAGGAGTCATTGGTGGATAAACGTCTAATTTTCATTGCTTAATACCTTCAAAAATCCTGTTTAGCCACAGATGGACACAGATATACACAGATAAATAAACAGATTTGCATTATCGGTGTGCATCTGCGTTCATCTGTGGCTAATTAGTTTTTACAGCCATGCTAAAAGCTTCAATAATCGGCTGTAATTGTGCGCGATTTAGCTTTAGCGAGGCTTGATTGACGATTAAGCGCGAGCTAATGTCGCCGACTTCTTCAACAGCTTTGAGGTTGTTCGCGCGCAAGGTGTTACCAGTGCTGACCAAATCGACGATTGCATCGGCTAAGCCTACCAAGGGGCCAAGTTCCATGCTGCCATAAAGCTTAATTAAATCAACATGCATGCCCTTGGCGGCAAAGTGTTCGCGCGCGACTTTTACATATTTAGTCACTACTTTTAGACGCGCGCCTTGACGGATACTAGCCTCGTAATCAAAACCTTCACGCACCGCCACCATCATTTTGCACTTGGCAATTTGTAAATCTAGCGGCTGATACAGGCCTTCACCGCCGTGTTCGTCCAGCACATCTTTACCCGCAATGCCCAAATCAGCCGCGCCGTATTGCACATAAGTGGGCACGTCGGTGGCGCGTACGATAATTAGCCGCACATCATCACGATTAGTACCAATAATCAGCTTACGTGATGATTCAGGATCTTCAGCCGCGACAATACCCGCCGCCGCCAGCAATGGCGTGGTTTCTTCGAATATTCTGCCTTTAGAAAGTGCAATGGTAATCATATTTATTTTAGCCACAGATAAACACACATAGACACAGATAACCCTTTAATTTTTAATCAATAAAATGATGACTATTGTAGTTAATAGCCCACTCAAACAAACCCACAATCTCACAATTTAGAACCGAAAGCATCCGTGTTTATCTGTGTTCATCTGTGGCTAAAAGTTTTAGCTCGCGCGTTTTACTTTTGCGCCCAATTTCGTCAACTTTTCTTCTAAAAATTCATAGCCGCGGTCTAAATGATAAATACGCTCAATCACCGTTTCGCCACGCGCTACTAAGCCAGCTAGTACAAGGCTGGCCGAGGCGCGTAAATCGGTCGCCATCACGGTTGCGCCATCCAAAAATTCTACGCCTTTTACCAGTGCGGTATTGCCGTCAATACTAATATCGGCGCCAAGGCGCTGCATTTCTTGCACGTGCATAAAGCGGTTTTCAAAAATAGTTTCGGTTACTTTTGCCACGCCCTCTGCAACACTGTTAAGCGCCATAAACTGCGCTTGCATATCGGTAGGGAAAGCGGGGTGCGGCGCTGTGCGAATATTCACGGCTTTTAACTTGCCGTTACTTTTTACGGTAATGGAATTTTCAACTTTGTTTACTTTTACCTCAGCACCCGCGTCGCGCAATTTTTCAATTACCGCATCTAGCAAATCCGCGCGCGCGTTCAATAGCTTCACTTCGCCGCCTGTCATGGCGGCAGCCACCATATAGGTGCCCGCCTCTATGCGGTCGCATACAATATTGTGCGTTGCGCCGTTTAGTTTTTCTACGCCGATAATGGTGATGACATCGGTGCCAGCACCCGTGATATTAGCGCCCATTTTATTCAAGCACTCGGCTAAATCCACTACTTCTGGCTCTTTAGCGGCGTTTTCTAACACAGTTTTACCTGTCGCTAGCGCAGCTGCCATCATTAGGTTTTCAGTTCCAGTCACGGTCACTATATCCATATAATAACGTGCGCCCTGCAAGCGCCGATTGGGCAAATGTAGCGTACTGGCTTGTATGTAGCCATGCGTTATATGTATTGCCGCGCCCATGGCCTGCAGGCCTTTAATGTGCAAATCAACAGGGCGCGAGCCAATGGCGCAACCGCCAGGCAACGACACGCGTGCCGTGCCAAAGCGTGCCAATAATGGGCCAAGCACTAAAATAGAAGCGCGCATGGTTTTCACCATTTCGTAAGTCGCCTCAAACGATTGCACGTCGCTGGCATCTAGCGAAACTTTATCCGCATTACGGGCAATTTTAACGCCCATGGTATCGAGCAATTTAATGGTGGTATCAATATCTTTTAACGCCGCCACGCCGCTTAATACAAGCGGGGTTTCGGCCAATATTGATGCGCATAAAATGGGCAAAGCCGCGTTTTTAGCGCCCGAAACAACCACCTCGCCATTAAGCGGAAAACCGCCTTGGATAATCAATTTATCCAAAATTTAAGCGCCTGACTTTTGACTAGAAGCGAGTAATGTTTGCAGCTCGCCGCTTTCATACATGGCACGCATAATGTCGCTGCCACCTATAAACTCGCCGCCTACATACAATTGCGGAATGGTTGGCCAGTTGGCGTATTGCTTAATGCCTTCGCGGATATCTGCATCTTGCAACACGTCAACAGAAACGTATTTCGCGTTGCAGGCATCCAATATTTGCGTCGCCATGTTGCTAAAACCACATTGCGGAAATTTTGGATTGCCCTTCATGTAAAGCACCACATCATTGCTGGTGACCGTTTGTTTAATTGTTGCCTGTGCGTCCATTTGGTGTTCCCTTTTATTAACTATTTTGGTGTGTTACGGCCTACGCCTAACCCACCCTACAAAATTTATTGTTCGCGCTCTGCCCATTGTGTAGGCGTATAAGTTTTCATGCCCAACGCGTGAATCTCAGCACGCATACGGTCGCCAAGGGCGGCATAAACCAGCTGATGCTGCGCCACCATGCGCTTGCCTTCAAACGCGGGGCTGACAATCACCGCGTCAAAATGCGTGCCGTCATCGCCACGCACTTCTATAAAATCGCAAGCCAAACCTGCTGTGATATAACTTTTTAATTGTTCTGCGCTTAACATCTCACTACCCACATAATTTTACTCTTTATTCGTTATAAACTAGCCCCGCAGTTTATAACCCGATTTTAACATTTTTAGCGCCAACCATGCTAACGCCAATAAAAATGCGGCAACTACAGTGAGGCTAATCCACGGTGAAATGTCGCCTTGACCAAAAAAACCATATCTAAAACCATCAATCATGTAGAAAAATGGATTGAAGTGCGACACCTTTTGCCAAAACGGCGGCAGCGAATGAATGGAATAAAACACGCCAGATAAAAACGTGAGCGGCATAATCACAAAGTTTTGAAACGCTGCCATTTGATCGAATTTATCGGCCCAGATACCAGCAATAATGCCGAATGTGCCAAGTAGCGCGCTGCCTAAAATTGCGAATGCTAATATCCATAAGGGATGCTGAATCGGCAAATCTACAAACCAAATGGCGACAAAATAAATCGCCAAGCCCACCATTAATCCCCGCACGATAGCCGCCGCTAAAAACGCCATAAAAAACTGTAAATAGGTAAGCGGTGTTAGCAACACAAAAATGATGTTACCCATCACCTTAGATTGCACAAGGCTAGACGAGCTATTGGCAAAAGCGTTTTGCAACAGCGACATCATAATCAAGCCAGGAATTAGAAATTGTGTATAGGCCACGCCGTCATACACTTGCACGCGGCCTGCTAGCACATGTGAAAATATCAGCAAATACAGCAAAGCCGTAAGCACGGGCGATGCTACAGTTTGAAAAGCCACGCGCCAAAAACGTAAAATTTCTTTTTTAAATAATGTATATGTGCCACGCCACGAGCCAATATCTATGAGCCTTGCAGGCCGATTAAATTGATTCATTTTTTGCCTACTAATGACATAAATACATCTTCTAAATCGGCTTCAAATAGCTGCATATCTTCTATGGTTACATTGGCTTTGCGCAGCTCGCCCAATACAAATTCCACTTGATTTAGCTCGGTTAATGCCAGCGTAAAAACGTTGCTTTCGCCACTTTTTAATAAAGGTAGCAAGCTCACTGGCAGCGTCGCCTTACCTAACTTTAAACGCAAGTTTTTACCTGCAAGGTTGGCTAATAAGTTGGCCGTAGTATCCAGCGCCACAATTTTGCCGTCTTTCATCATTGCCACGCGCTCGCACAAAGCCTCTGCCTCTTCTAAGTAATGCGTAGTGAGGATAATGGTGTGACCTTCGGTATTTAACTTTTTAATAAAACTCCATAATACCTGCCGCAACTCAACATCCACGCCAGCTGTAGGCTCATCCAACACTATCACAGGCGGTTTATGCGCCAATGCTTGTGCAATTAAAGCGCGGCGTTTCATACCGCCAGAAAGCTTACGCATATTGGTGTGCGCTTTATCGGTTAAGTCTAAGCTTTCAATCACCTCATCTACCCATGCATCGTTTTCGCGACCACGACCAAAATAGCCCGCCTGAAAACGCAGCATTTCGCGTACATTAAAAAATGGATCAAACACCAGCTCTTGTGGCACCACGCCTAGCGCCATGCGCGCGGCTTGATAATCATTGACCACGTCATGTCCCATCACCGATATTTTGCCGCTTGTAGGTTTAAGTAAGCCCGCAATAAGATTAATCAGCGTTGATTTGCCCGCACCGTTTGGGCCAAGTAGCGCAAAAAACTCACCTTGCTGAATAGTTAAATCAATGCCATTGAGCGCCTTTAAGCTACCAAAGTGTTTGTGAATTTGTTCAATTTTAATGGCTGGTGCCATATTATTTCTATCACCCTATATAAAAACAAAACCCCACCGAAGAGATGGGGTCACATTACAAAATTTAAACGCCAAAAGCAAAAAACAAAAAACAATGAGTATGCGTTTAGTTAATAATTTCAGCCACACCATATAATTGCGTTAATGTGGTTAAATTTGCAGGTAAATTCACGAATTTTAATGGTTGATTTTCTTTTTGTGCGCGGCGTTTCCACTCTAAAATTAAGCTAATGGTCGATGTGTCAATATCTGTTACATTGGCAAAATCAACCGTAGCATTATCAATAATACTTAATGCTTTGCTCGCCTCTAGCAGCGCAGGCACAACACCAATCACCACATCGCCACTAATATCCCAACGATTATCTATTTGTAGTATTTGTGCCATTAATTAGTTTTAATTTGTGTGAACACTGCTATCTTGCGCGACTTTAGATTTGGACGCCTTGGCTTCTGCGGCCCTGTTTTTATCGGCTAATTTTTTAATCAAACTATCCAAACCGTTGGTACGGATTTCTTGTGAAAATTGGCCACGATAATTGGTGACCAAGCTCACACCCTCAATCACAATATCGTACACTTTCCATGCATCTGCTTGCTTTTCAAGCGTGTAATCCACAGCAATTGGCTGGCCACCAGGCTGTATAATAAGTGTTTTCACAGAGGCCACATTTGACTCACTCGCCTTACGAAATGGCTTATATTCGATGACTTGATTTCTATATTTAGAAAGCGCGGTTGCATAAGTGCGTATTAGCAATGATCGAAACTCTGCTTGAAAAGCCGTTTTTTGCTCTGGCGTCGCTTTTGTCCAGTTTTTGCCTAGCACCATGCGCGAAACTTTGTCAAAATTAAAGTTGGGTACGATTTTTTCTTCGGCCAAGGCAAAAATTTTCCCTTGATTACCTGCTTGAATATCGGCATCACCTTTCACTGTAGCTAAAACATCTTCCGCCGTTCTTTTTACTAATTCATCTGGCCCTTCAATTGCAAATACAGTCACACTAAAGCACAACAAGCTCAGTGCTATAAAAATTTGTTTAAACATTTTTTGAATCCTTATTTCTAAATTATTGCTTAGTTTATTCATTCTACAGTCTCGTCCAGCGCATTAGAGCCTAACGCATCTCCATCTGTTGTGGTTGATTTAGCTGGATTTGATGCCGCAGGCGTTTTTTCTTCTGTTTCAGAGGCTTTATTATACAAAAATTGGCTAATCATTTTCTCTAACACCACGGCATCTTGCGTTTGTGCAATTTTATCACCATTTGCTAAATTGGTTTCATCGCCGCCTGCTTCCAAGCTAACATACTGCTCACCCAGCAAGCCTGCGGTATAAATATTTGCAAAAGTATCTTTAGGGAAGCTATAACGTTTATCGACGTTGAGACTGACCACTGCCTCGAAAGTTGCAGGGTCAAACTGAATATCGGCAACCCGCCCAACCACTACACCCGCACTTTTAACTGGTGCGCGCGGCTTTAAACCGCCAATGTTTTCAAAGTTTGCTGTCACTGTATAGGTTTCTGCAATATTGCTGGTTGTAAGGTTGCCCACCTTCATTGCCAAGCCTAGCAAGGCTGCCACGCCAAGTGCCACAAAAATCCCTACCCATAAATCTATCGTTGTTCTTTCCATTGCTTACTCCTGAATGCTTTATAAAGTAATCATAAATGAGGTTAATACAAAATCCAAACCCAATACCACAAGCGATGAAGTGACTACAGTTCTAGTCGTAGCGCGGCTTACGCCCTCTGCTGTGGGAGGCGCATCGTAGCCTTCAAATAATGCAATCATGGTGCAGGCCACGCCAAACACCACGCTTTTAATGACGCCATTGACAATATCAAGCCGCCAATCTACATTGGCCTGCATCTGAGACCAAAAGGCGCCTGCATCTACGCCAATTAAAGGCACCGCCACTAAATAGCCACCTAAAATACCCACCATTGAAAACAAGGCTGCTAATATGGGCATAGCGATAACACCCGCCCAAAAGCGTGGCGCAATCACGCGAGCAATGGGGTTCACTGCCATCATTTCCATCGCTGATAATTGTTCTGTCGCTTTCATCAAGCCTATTTCTGCAGTAATCGCTGTGCCAGCCCTGCCTGCAAATAATAAAGCGGTGATTACAGGACCTAGCTCACGCACTAGCGCTAACGCCACTAGTACGCCAATTGCCTCAGAAGAACCGTATTTTTGCAGCGTGTTATAACCTTGCAAGGCTAATACCATGCCCACAAAAAAGGCCGAAACGATAATAATAAGCAGCGACATTACGCCTGTAAAATACACTTCGCGAATGGTGAGATGAAACCTGCGAAAACTTTCGCCAGAGGAAATCAGCGTAAGCCAAAATAGCCGCGCACCCGCACCTAGCCGCCAAATACGATCCGTAAAGCGGCCACCAATATTGCGCAAACTGCGTATTAAGTTTACTAGCAAGCTAGATTTGATCATGATTTATTTTTCAAGCTGTAAACTCCAGCAAATCTTGTTTGTAATCACCCGCCGCGTAATGAAATGGTACTGGGCCATCTTTTTCGCCATACACAAATTGGTGCACAAACGGCAAAGTAGATTTTCGCAAATCGTCTGGCGTGCCTTCGGCTGCTACTACGCCATTAGCCACAAAATAAATGTAATCGGCAAAGCGAAAGGTTTCTTCCACATCGTGCGTCACAATAATACTGGTCGCCCCGAGCGCATCATTTAAGGTGCGAATTAAATCGCAAATTACGCCCATAGAGATTGGGTCTAGGCCTGCAAAAGGCTCGTCATACATAATAATATCGGGGTCTAGAGCGATAGCACGCGCCAGTGCAACACGACGCGACATGCCGCCAGAAAGTTCACCTGGCATCAACTTATGCGCGCCGCGCAGGCCTACCGCGTTCAATTTCATCAGCACCAAATCGTGAATCATGCTCTCGGGAAGCTTAGTATGCTCGCGCATGGGGAAGGCGACATTTTCATACACAGACAAATCGGTAAACATGGCACCATGCTGAAACAACATACCCATTTTGCGGCGTAATTGATAAATACCCTCGCGGCTTTGTTGATGCACTACTTGACCATCGACCCGCACCTCACCTTTGTTCGGCTTAATCTGCCCGCCAATTAAACGTAGCAGCGTGGTTTTACCGCTACCACTGCCGCCCATAATAGCCACCACCTTGCCGCGCGGAAACACCATATTGATGCCTTGATGCAACATGCGGCCTTTGTAGCCAAACGAGAGGTTGTCTATCTCTACAATATTATGTCCGACGATATTTTGGGTCATTTGTTGTACATTTTAAATTTCGGTTATTCTAATTCAAAACCTGACTAATTCAAACGCATAACTTATCCGTTGTAGCACTGATGAAGCGTAAGCGGAATCAAGGTTTTGTTGTTGCCCTCGATTTCATTACATTACATCGAGGCTACGCTTGCTTAGTAAAACAAAAAGCCCGCACAAGACGGGCTTTTATATTTAAACTTAAGCTTTAGAAAGCCATACAAACAATATAAGGCGTTCCATCAATAATTGCAGCTGAAGCAACTGATGCGCCGCCTGCCGCTAGTACAGCTCTTAAAGAGCCCGTGGCTGTATTGCCATCATCTAAATTCGCATCAATCTGTTTAACTAATCTACCCGCAATGTTTTCAGTACATGTTACATATGAGCCTGTCATCGGTGCAGCATCTACAATCGTTACAAAAGCTGCATTTAAGCTTTGCACACCAAAACGACCACTCTCCGCATTACGTGGTAAATAGGCTGCGTCACCAACTGCGGTAGGGCCAGTAGCAAAACCTGCTAACCGCACGTGCTGCCAGAATAGAAATGATTCGTCAGTAGCAGTTGCAGAGTTCCATGTGCCATTTATTTGGGCATTATTAAGCGTTCCAGCTGGTGTAGTTGCTGGTGTACCGCCATTAATGTGCGTTGCTACATTCGCATCATCCCCTGGAATTGCCCTAAACTTATCTTGGTAACCATAAATAAAAATTTGCACGTTTTTAAGATCTGCCGTGATATTTTTTGCTTTGGCACTATTAATCAGTTCTTGCCCCCGTAGCACGCCGCCTAGCAGCAAGCCAATAATCACCAATACGATGGCTAGCTCGATGAGGGTAAAACCTGTTTGCTTGTTCATTTATGGTATCCTTTGCCAGATTAAATTGTGTGGTTTTTTGGTTTAATAATGCACACTCGGTGTTTTTCATGCAAATGTCGTGCCAACCAAGCAGAATCATACTTTTCGTGGTATTCGCCATATTTAATGATTTTTTACAATTAAAAGCATGATGAAAACTCATCGTTT
>JANMOP010000071.1:0-11128 GCA_031369365.1 Methylotenera sp. | reverse complement strand
AATGCCTCGTCCGTAGTGCCTATCGCGCGTGAGGCCAGGTAAATCCGCCACTAGCGCGTCGCGGCTTTTGGTCATGCGATTAAATAGGGTAGATTTTCCAACGTTGGGGCGGCCAACGAGTACGATGGTGGGTAGCATAATGAGTTTATTGACTAGGCAAGCTGATGCCAGGCGCGCTATTTGAATCTGGCTGTGATTGAGGGTCTGGCGCTGATTCTGGCAGTAATATTAGGTCTTTTTGGAACATAATGCTACGTTCTGTGCTTGGCTCTGTGCTACGTTCTGTGTTTGGTTCTGGTGCAGGGCTTGCTGACTCTGGCTGATTGCGTTTAATTGGCTGTGGGAGCGTTTCTGTTGCGGTAGCAGGCCGATTCAGCTCAACTAAGCTAATAGCGTACAAACCGCCATCGCGTGTTTCGGCGATAAGCTGTTTTGAACTCGTGCCAGGGACAAGCGACATGACCGCATTGTCATCTAACTTGATACGCGCAGCAAAGTTACCCTCTTCGCGCGTTAAAAAGTGAACATAGCCTTCTAAATCGCCTACGGCAATCACGCTACCCATGGGCAACGGTGCGGTAAGTCGGCGGTTTGCCAGCGCGCCTTGACGCCAAAAAGTTTTGCCCGTTTCGTAATTTAGCGAATAAACCGCGCCTAAAGTATGTGAAACAAATATTTTTGCATCTTCCACATTTAAGCCACTGTAGCTCGAAATATCGCGATTCCATACTACTTTGCCATTAGTGCGATCTACCGCTGCAATTTTGCCTTGATAAGCCACCGCATACACTAATGGGCCATCCACCACAGGCAAACTGGTAATATCAGCAATGCGCTCGATTTCGGTCACGCCCTTAGGCTGTGCAACAGTGGCTTCCCACAATAATTTGCCGTTATCTGCACGAATAGCGACCATTTTGCCACCTGCAAAACCTGCATAAACTGCACCGCCATCTACCACAATGCCAACACTGCTGCGTAAAGTGAGTGCTGGGCTTGCGCGCTCGTACACCCACTTGCGGCTACCATCAGTCGCGTCGAGGCCAAAAATACGGTTGTCGCCAGTACGCGCAATCACCAAGCCATCAAAATAGCGCGGAACGCTTAAAATTTCGCTAGAAACTTTGGCTTTCCACAGCGGTTTACCAGCGGTATCGTAAGCGTGGACATTGCCTTTATTGCTGCCCACCAATAAAATTCCAGCGCCAATACCAATGCCGCCACTAATCGATTCACCAACGTTGATGCGCCAAATTTGACGACCATTACTGGCATCTAATTTAAGAATTTCTCCTGCTGTATTGGTCGCATAAACCGCGCTGGAATCTATTGCAGGCGTGTAATCGTATTTTTCAGTTTTGCCAATATTGCTAGACCAATCAATTGTCGCCGTATAGGTAGGTTTAATCTCTTCTAGCATCGCTGGCGGATTTGGCGGCTCACGGCCAAATACTTTATCGGCCAAGTCAGAGCGAAATTCAGTAAGCGTGCTACATCCAGTCAAGGCCGTGAAACCGAGAATGATTAACAGCCAAGAAAAATTTGACCAAGAAGGGAATGAAATTTTCATAAATACTAAATATTAAATGCCTAAATATTGCAATTAAACAGCTTGAAATTAAACGCCAAGCGAATCAAGCTTTTGCTGCGTGTATTGATGCATTTTGCCTTGTGCATCCAAGCCTTCTAAAGCAATCTGATAAGCTTTTTTGGCCTCTGCTTGCTTGCCCTGCGCCAGCAAAACATCACCCTGCATATTGGCTTTTAGCCCTTCGTAACCCTGATCAGTAATGCCAGCCAGCACTTTATTCGCTTCGTCATAGTTTTTTTCTTCATACAAAATACCTGCAAGTTGCAGGCTGGCAATCGCTTTTACTGCGCTTTCTTTTGCATTTTTAGTCGCCCATTCCAGCTGCGATTTAGCGCTTTTAGCATCATTAGCGGCAAAATTAGCTTTTGCTGCAAATACCGCCGCACGACCCGCATATGGCGTGCCAGAAAAATCTTCCATTAATTTGGCAGATTGTGCTTTTATTTCAGCAGTTTTGGCTAAATCTGTCACTACTAAAGCTTGGTATAAAACTGAAGCATCGACCGCTTTTGAGTTTTGGTAATAGCCATAGCCTTGCCATGCCGCATAGGCCACTAAGGCGGCTAATACTAAGTTAGTGGCCATGCTACCATTTTTTTTCCACCAAGCTTTAAATTCATCTAACTGTTCTTGCTCTTCTAAATCATATGCCATACTTTTTCCCTAAACCTTTAAATTTGGCAATATTCAAGCTGCTTTTCGGCCTGGAATTGCATTTAATAACTGTTGCGTGTAAAGCTGTTGCGGTGCACTATAAATATCCGTCACTGCGCCCTGCTCGACAATTTTACCTTGGTTCATGACGACCATTTCATCGGCAATATGCCGCACCACACGTAAGTCGTGACTAATAAAAATGTAGCTCAAATTCATCTCTTTTTGCAACGCTTTAAGCAACAGTAAAATTTGTGCCTGCACTGAAACATCTAGGGCAGAAACTGGCTCATCGCATACCACCACTTTTGGCTCTAGCACTAGCGCACGCGCAATGCCAATGCGCTGCCGCTGCCCGCCCGAAAATTGATGCGGATATTTTTGTGCATCGGTCACTTCTAAGCCGACGCGTTCCAACATTTGGTGCACTTTATTTTTTTGCTCAATCACACTACCCAAACCGTGAATCAACAAGCCTTCGCCAACGATTTCGCCTATCTTCATGCGTGGATTTAACGATGCTAACGGGTCTTGAAACACCATTTGCAAGTGCTTGCGTGCTGCTCGTAACGATTTTGCATCTAGTTTGGCTAAATTTTGGCCTTGAAACAGCACTTCGCCGCTATCAAAGGGATGCAATTGTAACAGACAACGCGCCAGCGTGGATTTTCCGCTTCCAGATTCTCCCACCACGGCTAATGTAGAACCTGCTTTTAACGCGATGCTTACATTGTCTAAAGCCTTCACTTGCGTGCTACCAAAGCCAAAGCGCCCGCTACGCTGGCTGTAAGTCTTAACTAGATTATTAGCTTGTAGAATAACTTCTTTTGAGTTTTCTTGGCTCATGCAACTGCCTTTGCATCAGCTAACCAAGCATAATCAATCGGTTTGAGTTGTTTTTTTCCTTCTGCATCTGGCACGCAAGCCAATAGGGCTCTAGTGTAAGGGTGTTTTGGATTGCTTAAAATTTGCTGTTTTGTGCCAGTTTCAACAATCTCACCCCTAAACATCACAATCACATCATCGGCAATATCTGCCACCACACCAAAATCATGCGTAATAAACAGCATCGCCATGTTCATGCGCGTTTTTAGCTCGTCGAGCAGCTTTAAAATCTGCGCTTGCACAGTTACATCCAGCGCCGTTGTTGGCTCATCTGCAATTAGCAGTAAAGGTTCACAGGCAATACTCATGGCAATCATTACCCTTTGTCTTTGACCACCTGAGAGCTCATCGGGGTAGCTGTTAGCGCGCTCAATGGGAATACCAACCTGAAGCAACAAGCTCTCTATGCGTAATTTTAGTCCTGCGCCTTTTAATCCCAAGTGCGCGGTGAGCGTTTCGCCAATTTGGTAACCCACAGTTAATACTGGGTTAAGTGAAGTCATTGGCTCTTGAAAAATCATACCAATTTTTGCACCACGAATGCGCTGCAAGGCTTTATTATCAAGCAAGGTCAACTCATTACCTTGAAATAAAATGCTACCGCTAGCATGCAACTGCGATGACAACAAACCCATTATACTAAGTGCGGTTAAGCTTTTTCCACTGCCCGATTCGCCCACGATGCAAGTGGTTTTTCCTGCCGATAAATTCAACGATACATCATTAACCAATAAGCGATTTGGCGCATTTTTTGGGGTAATGTTTAAATGATTAATGCTTAAAATTTTGCTCATGTTTACTCTATATTGTAAACAATGGTTACTACTACGCGTGCAGTTTTGTCGATAGTGGATTTATCGTAAGTGCCGCCGTAACTGTCATCTGAGGCTTCACCGCCCACAGGCAATATATAGAATGCGCCTTGGCTGGCCGATTTCATCACACCCACTTTTACGCCGTCTTGTTTCACAAATTCTGTAGCGCGGGCGCGGGCGTTTTTGGTAGCATCAGCAATCAACGACATTTTTACTGTTTCTAAATTACCCACCAAAAACTGTGGTGGCTGCGCGGTTACAGGGTGATTTTCAGCGCGTAGCTGCAAAAATGCTTTATTGGCAGCAGTAATTTTAGTTAGATCCTGACTGCTTACGCGAATATTTTGATATGCTTCAAAGCCCTTTTGCACTTGGCGTGGCGTATCTTTTATAAAAACTTCTTCATAGTGCGGGGCAATACTTTCAACATCCACCGTCCAATTTTCTGCACCAAACCCTTGTTTGACTAAAAATTCCTCTACTACTTTGCGCGTCTGTGCTACCAATTCTAGCGCGCCTGCTTGGTTTTCTGCCGTAACGCCCACGCTAATTTGCCATTCCGCGCTATCTGCTTTAATCGGCTTTTCGGCCAAGCCTTTAACGGTAATGCTCTGTTGACCAGCAACCGCCCGCTTAGCCTGCACACCCAATATAAACGCCGCACTCGCCATGCCAATGGCGAGCAACAGACCCAACACAATAATCGCTTTAGAAAAGTCTTTATTTTCAGTCAATTCAAACCTCCAACATGCCGCACAACGTCACTCAGTTTAATCCTAATTTGCTCGCCTTTTTCCAGCAAAGGTTTCAGTGATATTTCACCCGCTGTGGCTTCATCATCGCCCAAAATCGCCGCAAAGCGCGCGCCGCTTCTATCAGCGCGCTTCATTTGCGATTTAAAACTGCCACCACCAGCATTTAACACCACGCTCAAACCCGCACTGCGTAAGGCTTCTGCGGCAGTAAATGCTTGTTTTTCGGCCAAATCACCCACATTCACCAAGTAAATATCGGGTGAATTTACTGCAGTTACGCCGTATTCTTGCATTAACAAAAATACCCGCTCTAAGCCAATACCAAAGCCGCAAGCAGGCGTGGCGCTACCGCCTAGTCGCTCCACCAATTCATCGTAACGCCCGCCCGCTGCAATCGTGCCCTGCGCGCCAAGTTTGGTGGTCACCCATTCAAATACCGTGCGATTGTAATAATCCAACCCGCGCACTAAACGATGATTGATTGTATAAGCAATGCCAGCATCGCCCAGCAATTGACACAGCTTTTCAAAATGCGTTCGGCTAGACTCGCCCAAGCAATCCATTAGCCTAGGCGCCGCCTCGCACATGGCTTGCATACGCGGATTTTTCGTGTCTAAAATCCGTAAAGGATTAGTGTGCAAACGACGTTTCGCGTCTTCGTCCAGCAAATCCGCATGTTGTTCAAAATAGCTAATTAAAGTTTGGCGATACGCTAAACGCTCGTCCGCATCGCCTATGCTATTGATTTGTAGCTCGACGTCTTTTATTTCTAACGCCTGCCAAAGCCGCGCCAGCAGCACGATTTGCTCAGCATCCACTTCTGCGCTTTCAAAACCAAATGCTTCGCAACCAATTTGATGAAACTGCCGTTGCCGCCCTTTTTGCACGTTCTCGTGCCTAAACATAGCGCCGCTGTACCACAAGCGTTGCGGGCCGTTGTAAGTGAGGTTATTTTCAATCACCGCCCGCACGCAACCCGCCGTGCCTTCTGGCCGCAAGGTCAGTTTGTCGCTATTAAGTGCGTCCGTCCAAGCATACATTTCTTTCTCGACAATATCGGTATGCTCGCCCACGCTACGCACAAATAAATCGGTCGGCTCAACAATCGGCATACGAATATTGTTGTAGCCATAACTAGCCAACACGCGACGTGCAGTGTCTTCCAGCTTAAACCACAGCGGCGTGGCTTCTGGCAAAATGTCGTAGAAGCCTTTGATGCTTTGGAATTTTTGATTCATGAAATTATCGTTTAATTGATTGCAGATATTCTATCAGTTCGTGCATATTGGTTTGTGGGTTATTTGAGCCTGTTTTTAAATTCTCACTTGCTAATTGTTTAGCGTTGGTTACTGCTGTATAAGTTTTGTCTTTAGCAAACATGTAAATACCACGTTTGCTTTTGCCATAATCTGTCCAATGTGATTTAAGCTTGGTATTAGCATTGTCACATGAGGACTTATTGCCAGATGGTTGATATGGGCTTGTATCGTAAACAAAATGTAGTAATAGCCAAAATTCAAAACACGGCGTTGTTGTGATTGCAAAAAAGACGTTTTTAGATTTTATATCAGTTATTGCCTGCACAGTAGCATCAAAACAATCATGCCTATCGCGGTCAAAAACACAATAAACCCTATCGTAAGCATTGCGGTCTTTTACCGAATTTTCATATTGTTCTTGGGCAAACTGTAGCACTGAACTAGGCGCAGAACCACAGCGCTTACCCTCTACTCTAACTGCGTCTAGATTCAAATCTCTTTTGGCTAAATCTTCTAGGTAAAACGCACTGCTTTTGCTATCTTCACACACAATCAAAATGCGCGGTTGTGGCTGTTTAGCAGGGTTACTAGGTGTCGCTTTTTTTCGCTTTAAATCATTAGCGGTACGCTCCCGTTTTTTGTGAAATAAATCTTCACTCCCCATAAAAATCAAGCTCACTCAGAAAAGGGATGGCGCCGTACCTACCGCTTAAATAGCCCTTCTCGAGCGCCTCATTACCTCTAGGGCTAAAATCAGCCAGAGAATACAATTGGGTGCTTTGCTGCTGATCTTTTTCTACAAACCATACTTGATCGGTGCGCATAATACGCTGACTTAATAAAGTTGTGTCGTGTGTAGTAAACACAATCTGTGCTCTACTATTACTGCAATTAAGTAGCTTTACTAAATGATGCACCAACAACGGATGCAAACTAGTATCAATCTCGTCTACAAACACAATCTCGTCGTTTTTAATCATTTCTAACCAAGGAACTACAAATGAAAACAATGCTCTTGTCCCATCCGATTCGTCAGCTATATCAAAAGGGATTAACTCTTTGGTATCATTACTTTGATAAAGAAATTTGGTGTCAAATGAAACGTGACCTTCCATACCCTTTAAGAACTTTTGCTTAAACTCATCTGGGAATTCGGCAGGAAGATCGTTTAGGGTAAACAAAACTTTATCCACCCTAAAATCTTTTACACCAATACCTGCCGCATTCATAAACGCCAGCACCTCTCTCTTTCCTTCCACGTCTTGGCACATACGAGACGTTCGTCCATCACCAAGATGATTCATAGAGAGAATGTGGTTAAGCTTTTTCTGAAACCAAGTGAAAGCTGGCAGTAACTGCTGACTGTTTTTTTGCACCGCTACTGACAAGTAAAGATTGTTTGCAATCGTATAATTAGCGCGTTCTTGACGAGCTTTTCCTTCTGAAAATGAAGGACTAAATTGATACTCATACCGCTCAGTACTAGTATCATATTGCCGCTCGAACCAGTTCTGCGCTTTGCCATTTGGATATGCCGTTAACCATTCACTCTTAATGCGCTCTGCATTTAAAGAAAAACCATATTGGTAACGCACATTTTCTGAAATAAAATGAATTTCGAATTCTGTATCCTCGTTGCGACTTGCTGCATCTAACCGAAATGGGTTAATTTCAATGGGCTCGCCGACCTGTGCTTCACGTGCAGATTCACGAACCATTCCCTCCATAAAAGCCAGTGCAGCAATTAAGTTGCTTTTACCAGAAGCATTCGGCCCATAAATAACGCCAGAACGCACTAATTTTGGAAAATTAGCAATATCCGTTTCAAAAGTGTTGCAATCTAACTCTTTATCTTTAACGGCATTTCCTGCCACCATAGATAAGGTTTGCGTCTCTTTAATGGAGCGAAAGTTAGTGACTTTGAATTCAATTAGCATGATGTAATCGACTTATAAAATTGAATTTAGTTTAATTTAAAAGCCAATAATTACACTTTATATGCAAAAAATCAACTTTAAATTGATTTTATTGCGATTTTTCTCTCATTTAGTGGCACTTGTGCAACACGTAACTTGCCGCCTTCAGCATAATTTTTTTGCACGTAATCTTCGACAATCGCTTGAAACTCTTGTGCGATGTTGTCGCCTTTTAGTGTGACGGTTTTTTCGCCATCTACGAATACTGGGGCGACTGGCGTTTCGCCTGTGCCAGGTAGGCTGATGCCAATATTGGCTAATTTGGATTCGCCAGGACCGTTCACTACGCAGCCCATCACCGCCACGCTCATGTCCTCCACGCCTGGATAATCCTTGCGCCACACGGGCATTTGCGTGCGTAAATAGCTTTGAATTTGCATGGCGAGTTCTTGAAAGTATGTCGATGTAGTCCGCCCGCAACCTGGGCAGGCAGTAACTAGCGGTGTGAATGAGCGTATGCCCATGGTTTGCAAAATTTCTTGTGCGACGATGACTTCTTTGGTGCGCGACTCGTTGGGTTCTGGCGTTAAACTCACCCGAATCGTGTCACCAATACCTTCTTGCAGCAACAACGCCAGCGCGGCGGTTGAGGCAACAATGCCTTTGCTGCCCATGCCCGCTTCGGTTAAGCCCAAATGCAACGCGTAATCGCAGCGTTTTGCTAGCTCTCTATACACTTTGACTAAATCTTGCACGTTGCTCACTTTGCAAGAAATAATAATTTGATTCGCTTGCAAGCCAATATCCACAGCCTGTTGGGCACTTTCTAGTGCAGATTGAATGAGCGCCTCACGCATGAGTTCATCTGCTGATAATGGATTTTCTAGCTTGCCGTTGGCATCCATCATCTGCGCCATTTTGGCTTGGTCTAAACTGCCCCAATTAACGCCAATACGCACGCATTTTTGGTATTTAATCGCCGCTTCAATCATGTAAGCAAACTGCTCGTCGCGCTTGCTGCCTTTGCCGACGTTGCCTGGGTTGATGCGATATTTGGCCAACGCTTGCGCGCAATCTGGATAAGCTGCCAGCAATTTATGGCCGTTATAGTGAAAATCGCCTACTAGCGGCACGTTGCAGCCAAGTGCGTCCAAACCCTCACGAATAGCGCCTACTTGGCTCGCGGCTTCAGGAGAATTAACGGTAATACGCACGACCTCTGAACCCGCTTGCCACAACTCATAGACTTGTTTAATGGTGGATTGTGCATCAGCGGTGTCGGTATTGGTCATGCTTTGCACCACCACAGAGGCCACTGCAGAGCCAGCTAATCCGCCGCCTACAGGCACATGGCCTATCATTGCTTGTAAACTATTGCGCCGCATATGATTTAAAAATATGATTCAAAACTACTCAAGCTTAATACGCGCTACATTTTGACGCGAGTGTGGTGCTAAATCAACAGGCTTGCCGCCAATGCTTAAACTGGTTGCACCCGCATTGCCAACCGTTACATTTACAGGCGGTGTCACATCAATACTCTCGCGGCTACCCGCAAAAATTATTTTGTTGTAAATTTCGCGACCAGAAGCATCAACCACGTTTATCCAAGTCTCTTGAGTGGCACTAAACTCTAATTTGGTTAAGCCATTAGGATTAGGTGCAGTATCGGGTAACACTACTGGCGCAGCGGGTGCAAGCAAGGTAGTGGTTGCTACACTGCCCGCATTCTCATCTGTAGGGATCAGTGTCG
The DNA here is from genome assembly GCA_031369365.1 of Methylotenera sp. Taxonomy (GTDB): domain Bacteria; phylum Pseudomonadota; class Gammaproteobacteria; order Burkholderiales; family Methylophilaceae; genus Methylotenera_A. Next base: position 1,500 of record JANMOP010000071.1, on the reverse strand, counting down.
CAGAAGCATCTGGTGCTACAGGTAAAGTTAGCTCAGTAGAGGTTTGTAGTGCGGCTTCTCGCTCGGCAGCTGGCAACGCTGCCTCTGGCAAAGGCTCTGTTTTTGCTGTGTTTTGACTAATTGCATTTTCACCAACTACAGCCTCACTTAATGCGCTAGGGCTAGGTTTTGCAACATAATTTTGATAAAAAAGCCAAACCCCAAAACCCAATAGTGCCGCTAGCACTACCAATAAATAGCGGCCTGATTTAGGTTTTTTATGGCTAGTCATTTTCATATTTGCACTTGGTTTAACTATAAGTCTATGTAGATCGGAGTTAGGCACAAGTACGTTGTATGCGTCTAACAAAGGCTCTGCATTAATTTTGAGCTGTTTTGCATAGTTACGGATAAAACCTCTTACGATGGTAGGTTCTGGCAGCGCTGTAAAATTATCTGTCTCTAGCGCCTCTATTTGCTTGGAGCCAAGTCTTAATCTGCTTGCTATGTCTTGTATGGATAAACTTTGGCTTTCGCGCGCAACACGCAATGCGCCTCCACAGCGCGAGCGATGATGCGAACCAATGTCGCCATCTGAGTACGCGTTATTTTCTGTTGTCACCTCAATAGCCTGATTAGAGGCTAAGTGTTCAGCCTCTAATTTGGTTTCTTTAGTTTTGCGCGCCATGTGTCACCTTAATTTAGTTTTCACTTTAATTAATTACAACTTATCGATTACTGCTTACTTTTGACCGCTTAGCAACAGTCGCGCTTGCTCAGAGTTAGGATATTGTTGACGCAACTGCAAGGCATAACTTGCCTCACTATTTTTGTCGTCTAAAGCACGGGCAATTTTAATGGCAAGCCATATTGTGTCTGGGCCTGGATAATCTAAAAGCGCATTTTGCAGTGTTTTATTTGCCGTGGTTGCATCACCTCGCTTCAATTGAATATCGGCTAGTTGGGTAGCTGCAGGGTGCGTCAATGGTTCAATCTGCAACGCTTTACTTAAATAAACCTCTGCATTTTTAGTATCATTTTTACGAACAGAACAAATGCCTGCATTAGCATAAGCTAAGTTTGGCGTGGCATATAACGGGTTTTTTACCGCTTCTAAAAAGTGCGTGATAGATTCATCATAACGTTTTCTGGCACACAAAAAACTGCCGTAATTATTGTGCGATTCTGAGTTTCTAGGCTCAACTTGAATGGCTTTCTTGAAATTTCCATCAGCCTTAACATCCTCACCCAACGCTGCATACACCAAACCTAAGCCGTTGTAGGCTTGTGCATAGTTAGGGTCAATTTGCGCTGCATATTTAAATTCGTCCAATGCGATTTCTAATTTATTTTGCTGAAAATAGGCGGCACCTAATTCGGTGTGTGAGCGCGCGCGCGCACTAAGTTTGCTTTCACCACGCTCATCAGAGCTTCCTTTAAGCGTCTCGCAAGCGTTCAATGCCACGGATAATATCGCAATCAGCCCAATTTTTACAAAACTCATCTTCATGCAACCGCCTC
>JANMOP010000065.1:0-5357 GCA_031369365.1 Methylotenera sp. | reverse complement strand
GTGTGGTTTTTTGGTTTAATAATGCACACTCGGTGTTTTTCATGCAAATGTCGTGCCAACCAAGCAGAATCATACTTTTCGTGGTATTCGCCATATTTAATGATTTTTTACAATTAAAAGCATGATGAAAACTCATCGTTTGTGACAAAATTTTGACACACTATTTTAAAGGGCTATTTTAGATTATGCTTAACTCAACTATTTAAACTAAGGCTAAACCCCATGTTCAATCACGCCAAAATTAATCAGCTGCTTGCCACCCATTCGCATCGTGTACTAGCGCTAATGCTGCTAAGCCTGCACGCTTTGTTAATTTGGGGTGAGCAAGCTAATTATTTACAGCAAACATTTTTCTTGTGTACTTACGGCTTATTTTTAGTATGGCAACCCGTGTGGCTTAACACTGTAAAGCTCTCTAAACTTTCTATTGCCTTATTTATTGGTGTTGGTTTAATCGGCTTTTTTTATGTGAACTGGTGGATAACGGCAATATGGTTATCCATCCTATTTGGGCTATTGGGTGGACGTATTTTTTCTGATGAATCAAAATCTAATCGCATTATTCACATTCTTGCCGCCAGCTATCTACTTTCTATGTTGTTGCTGTGGGTGGTGCCAAAGCTGCTTGCTGCATCAAGCGATTTAGAAGCAGCAAAATTCGTCATAACTTACCTTACCCCGCTATTACCAATGGCTATTTTCTTTATAAGCAGTGAAGCCAACAAAACTGGGCAACTGCCTATTTTAGATTTCTTCTACACCTTATTACTTACCTTGCTATCGTTTATTTTAGTGCTTACCAGCTTTACCGTTGGCATTTTGTATGCGGTTAATTACCTGCAAGTCATGTTAATTGCCATATTTGGTTTGGCTGTTGTGCTGATTGCCTTTAGTTTGTTGTGGCGGCCTAGCACGCGGTTTTCTGGTGTAGAAATTTTAATGTCGCGTTATTTATTAAGTATTGGTATGCCATTTGAGGTTTGGGTTAAAAATATTGCCACTTTAGCCGATATTGAATCTACCCCGAATGGATTTTTGCAGGCCGCCATGGCTGAAATGACCGCTTTGCCTTGGGTTTCTGGGGCAAGTTGGTTGGCGGATGAATCGCAAGGCAAGGTTGGCGAATCGTCTCACCATGTCACCAATTTTAACTTTAAAGATTTTCACATGAGTTTGCATACGCGTTGGCAGATTTCGCCTGCGCTGTATGTACATGTAAAGCTGCTGACACAGATTATGGGCGAATTTTACGAGGCTAAACGTCGCGAGGAAAGTTTACGCCAAAACGCTTATATGCAAGCGTTTTACGAGACAGGATCACGCCTAACGCACGACATTAAAAATATTTTGCAATCGGTTGGCACCTTAGTTTCTGCCGCCGAACAGACTGAACACAAAGATGATGAAGCCTTGCTAGGCTTAATTCGCAAGCAATTGCCCGTGCTTAATCAACGTATTGCGGCTACGCTGACTAAGCTTAAAGCACCTGGAGAAGAAAAGAAAAGGATCGAAAAAATGTCTGCTTGGTGGAAAAACTTGCAATTGCGCCACCATCACGATGATATTGAGTTTGCAGCTGATAACCTACCCAAACAAGACATTAATGCCGAGGTGTTAGATAGCGTGTTGGATAACCTACTTAATAACGCATTAGAGAAAACCAAATACCAACCCGATACTTTAGTTAAAGTGGTGATGTATGACGACCCTGACAGAGGCTTTTGTATTGATGTGGTAGACACAGGCAAAGCCATTAGCGCGCAAGTGGCAAACGATTTATTTAAAAAACATATTGCCTCACCCAATGGCTTAGGTGTTGGTTTGTATCATGCCGCACAAGATAGTAAACAAGCTGGCTATCGTTTAAGTTTAGCAGAAAATGTCAATGGCACAGTGCGCTTTAGGGTGGAATGTGCGCCTAATTAGGGGCATCTGCCGTGTAGGCTTTGGGTTTTAATCCCTTCACCCTGTAAGTAGGAGGGTTAGAGCCTGCCCTCGAGTGCTTTTATCGGGGGGGGGGTGGGAGTGATAGGTATCAAGTTAGAGTAAAGGGTTGAATAAACAGCTTATCCCCCATCCTAGCCTTCCCCCTAAAGGCGGGAAGGAGTGTAGTGCCCTAGCGCAAACCTTGCATATAATCGGCTACCGCTTGCATCTCGGCATCGGTCATTTTAGCCGAAATTGTCATCATCATTGGCGCATTAGCACGCTCACCTAGGCGAAAAGCGCGCAGCTGGGTTAGCGCGTAATCTGCATGTTGGCCTGCTAAACGTGGAAACTGCTTAGGTATGCCTGCACCGTTTGCACCATGGCACGCCGCACAAGCTGGCACGCCAGTGGCTACGATGCCGCCACGATATATTTTCTCACCCAAAGAACCCACGCCATTACTTTTTGCTTGGGCTAAAGTTTGTTTTTGGTCTGCATAATAAGCAGCCAAACTTTTCATGTCATCTGGCGTTAAATTAGCCACCATGCCAGCCATAACTGTATTGGCGCGCTTGCCTTCTTTAAAATTGTTCAATTGTTTTAACAAATATTCTGGATGCTGCCCCGCCAATTTTGGGTTGAGCGTAATCGCACTATTACCATCTGCACCGTGACAAGCTGCACACACGTTTTTTGCCGTTTGTTCTGCGTTTACAAGCGTCGCTTTATCGGCCACTGTAACGGGCTGTGCGGCAGGTTTTGCTGCCTTTTCGGCTGCAAGTGCAGGTGTAACAACAAAATTTAAGGCCATTAATAAAGCCAATACACTTTTTAATACACTTTTAATTACTATGGGCATCACCACTCCAAAATTCTAAAAAAATATAAATCATTCAATTAATTAAGCGCGCATTTTATCAAAATTAGTCACTTCGTGATAGCATCTGCGCTTAGATCAATTGCTTAAAAACACATGCCATTATTTCAAAACGCTACTTTTTTTATTTCTGCTCATCACTTGCGCGATTTGCCGCCTGCTTCGGGCATCGAGGTCGCCTTTGCAGGCCGCTCTAATGCGGGTAAATCCAGCGCGCTCAACACATTGGCAAATCATAATCGATTAGCCTATGTGAGCAAGCAACCAGGCCGCACGCAGTTGATTAACTTTTTTACGCTAGGCAACGACCGTCACTTAGTCGATTTACCTGGCTACGGCTATGCTAAAGTGCCAGAAAGTATGCGCGCGCATTGGCAAAGCGTGCTGGCGCGTTATTTAAGCGAGCGCACTAGCCTTGGCGGCTTGGTATTAGTCATGGATAGCCGCCACCCGCTACAACCGCTAGACCGCCAAATGCTGGATTGGTTTTGCCCCAGCGGTAAACCTGTGCATGTTTTATTGACTAAAAGTGATAAATTATCGCGCGGTGAGGCGGGTTTAACACTTGCCAAAACGCGCAAAGAGCTGCTGGAAATTTGGGGCGAAAATGTCAGTGTGCAACTATTTAGTAGCTCTAAAAAATTGGGTGTGGAAGAGGCTGAGAAGATTATTGGCGCTTGGTTGTTTAGCCAAGATGCTGAAATTTAAGGCGCCTTCATACCAGCGAAGGCTGGTATCTAGTCAACTAACAATTGAACAAATTTTTATTTTAACCACAACATTAAGCATGTTGTTTGCCTATATTCTGGCCTACGCCAGAATGACGAGCTTAAGTACGTGTAAACACCATATCCCAAACGCCGTGGCCTAGTTTAATCCCACGGTTTTCAAACTTAGTCAGCGGTCTGTAACTCGGTTTTTCTGCATACCCATTATTTTCTTTAGCTGCCGTATTTTGCAATTGCGGCTCTGCATTTAAAACATCCAACACCCACTCTGCATACTCTTGCCAGTCAGTCGCCACGTGCAAATATCCGCCAATTTTAAGCTTAGAACATAGTAACTTTACAAACTCGGCTTGAATCAGCCTGCGCTTGTGATGGCGCTTTTTATGCCACGGATCGGGGAAGAAAATATGCACACCATCCAAACTGGCATCCGCCAGCATATTTTGCAAAACCTCCACCACATCGTGCTGAATAATGCGGATGTTAGTAAGCGCTTGCTCCTCTATTAGCTTCAATAAAGCGCCGACGCCAGGCGTATGTACCTCTGCCGCGAGAAAATCACTATCGGGTAGAGTTTGTGCTATTTTAGCGGTGGTTTCGCCCATGCCAAAGCCGATTTCGAGGATTTTTTGGCTGTCATTTCTGCCAAACAGCGCATTTAAATCAATGGCCTGCAAGCCATATTCCACGCCATACTTGGGCCACCCAGTTTCTAGCGCGCGTTCTTGGCCTTTGGTTACACGGCCTTGGCGCAGTACAAAACTACGAATGCGGCGGTGCATATGTTCATTCTCTGAATCATGATTATTTTTTGGGTCATCTTCATTTTTGCTAATTTCAGTCATACCGCTAATTATACTGTAGGAGCAACGACTCGTCGCGAAGCAATGGTGCAAAATCGCGACGAGGCGTCGCTCCTACAACAACTGCATGGCTTTGTTTAAAGCGTATGTGCTTTATCACCGTCTGTAAAACCAATCAAACCCTCTTCAAAATCTTTGCTTAGCGCAATCACCTTAAACAATTCGCCCATTTCGGCGGGAGATAATAATTTTTGCGCGGCAGCGGCAAGCTTTATATAGCTAGAATCTTGTGGTGAAAACTGTTGCAAAATAGTTAAAATTCCACAATTGATTAAAAACTGTGCTTGATTTACATAGCCTGAGAGCCTTATTCTATGAGGATTGCAGGCATGTGCAATTTGCGTAAAATCTACATGTGCGGTAATGTCTTGCAGGCCTACATTGATGAGCGGATTGCTGTGTGCGTAATGTTGATAATGGCACATCAACGTGCCTTGATTGCGCTGCGGATGATAATATTCGGCCGCGCCAAAACCATAATCAATCAGCAAAATTACGCCAGTTTCCAAAATCTCTACCAAGCTACTTACCAATGCAGATGCGGCTGGATTCACTTCTGTTATATATTCGATAGGTAAATAATCTGGTAAATGCTCGGCTAATTTAGCGTCGTTTAATGCTGCATCACGCCACACAAAACCAGCTTCAAACGCCACTCCGCGCTCACAAAAGCCAACTTTGTTTTCGCCCATTTGAGTTTTGTGCAAAATATGGACAGGTATAGCATCTAACACTTCATTACCCAACACCAATCCGCTGAACTTTTCGGGCAAAGTTTCTAGCCAAATTATTTTCTCAAATAAGCTGGCAGGTATATTGGCTTGACAAGTTTCACGCTGAATTTGGCGTAAGTGGTCACTTACTTCTAAAATAAAATAGTGTTCTGGTAACTGCTTTAGCTGCTGCAATTCCAGTAATAAATCAACCACCAGTTTGCCAGTGCCAGCACCTAGCTCCAAT
>JANMOP010000030.1:0-15581 GCA_031369365.1 Methylotenera sp. | reverse complement strand
ACCATCGGTTGGATCAACCACATCGCAAGTTAAAATCAGTGTTGGCTCGTCCATAAATGGGTCGATATTCGCGGTTGTTGGGTCTGGCATCAATTGCATGTCTGAGGCTTGAATGCCTTTCCAGCCAGCGATTGAAGAACCATCGAAGGCGTGGCCTTCGGTAAATTTAGCTTCATCAAAGTGTGATACAGGCACTGTTACATGCTGTTCTTTACCGCGCGTATCGGTAAAACGAAAATCGACAAATTTAATGTCGTTATCTTTTACCATTTTCATTACTTTAGCCACTGACATTCAGAATCTCCTAGACGATAGACAAAACAATTTTCAAAAAAGTGATTACTACAAAATTTATAACTAAAAACTTTAACACAGCATTTTAGCAGGAACTATGCCAGCTAAAAATAGAAAAAATCGTTTTTTAGTCATTCACTTAGCAAATAGTCATAAACTAGAGCGTTTTAAATAGGTGCATAAAGTCTAAAAATGCACCTATATAGTGCAAAACTGGTTTAGTGCAAAAATAGGATTTCGTCTTAAGGAATGTTTTCACGCTATAATTTGTAGTAATCAGTGTAACTAGGAGTTTGTTATGACCATGTTAAAAGATATTTTAGACACAGCTGCAAAACGTGCCGCTGCAAAGGGCTTGCCATATCATGGCGAGCTCACTCCCCAAGAGACTTTTGAGCTGCTGCAACAAGATGCTGTGGTGTTGGTTGATGTGCGCAGCCGTGCCGAGCTTGAGCTGGTAGGCCGCGTGCCACATGCCAATCACGTGGAATGGGCGTTTTACCCTGGCATGGTAGCCAATGCAGATTTTGCCGCACAGCTACAAGACCAAGTGGATAAAAGCCAAGCCGTTGTATTTATGTGTCGTACAGGTGGCCGTAGCCACAATGCCGCAGTAGTGGCTTGCGGGCTTGGTTACAAGGCCTTTAACATGCTTGAGGGCTTTGAAGGCGATGCGAACGCCGAAAAACAACGCACCTTAATTAACGGCTGGAAAAAAGCTGGCTTGCCTTGGAGTAACTGATTGACAGACAAATATGCCGTCATTGGTAACCCCATAGCACACAGTAAATCGCCACAAATTCACGCTGAGTTTGCCAAACAAACCAAGCAAGACATGACCTATGAAGCAATATTAGCGCCATTGGATAATTTTGTAGATACAGTTCAAAACCTAATCGTACAAGGCTATAAAGGCGCGAATGTCACGGTGCCGTTTAAGCTTGAGGCATTTGCTTTGTGTATTGAGCTGACAGCGCGCGCGCGAGTGGCTGGCGCGGTGAATACACTTACATTTAATGCGGGCATAATTAAAGGTGACAATACCGATGGCGCAGGTTTAATTTACGATATTAATAATAATTTAAAACATGCCCTGCAAGGCGCGCGGGTGTTAGTGCTGGGGGCAGGTGGTGCAGCGCAAGGCATATTGTTGCCAATGTTAGAACAACGTGTTGCACAAATTGTAGTGGCGAATCGCACACTAGAAAAAGCCGAGCGCATGGTAAGTAAATTGGTGAGCTTTTCACAGGTATTGCAAGCCAGCACTTATGGTGGTTTGCGAGGTCAATTTGATGTGATTATAAACGCAACTTCAACAGGCTTAACCAATACCGCATTGCCAATTTCTGATGCTATTTTTGCAAAAAATTGTTTGGCATATGACATGATGTATGGTCGCGAAACACCGTTTATGAAGCTAGCAAAAACAAACGGCGCGCAAGTGACCGATGGCTTGGGAATGCTGGTAGAGCAAGCCGCAGAAGCGTTTTACTTGTGGCGCGGCGTGCGGCCACAAACCGCGCCTATAATTGCCATGTTGCGAAGCTAAGAATGCGATTTGCAAACCCCTCTCGCCAACCCTCTGATGAGATAACTAAGCAGCCGACTAAGCCCGCAAGCAGGCAAGTCTCTGCTAATTCCACAAGGGGCGAGGGAGCCTATTTAAAGGGCTGCCTGCACGCCCCCTCTCCCCTTGTGGGAGAGGGCTGGGGAGAGGGGTTTGCAGCATGATTCGTTGGCTTTTTTACAAATCACCAAACGCTTCTTTAAGCTTAGGCGGGCTTTTTAAGCGCTTATTTGCGCTGTTTGTGTTTTTTGTGTTGTTGTATCAATTGTGGATTTTTGCGCACATTTGCTGGTGGATTAAATTTAACCCTAGCTCTACCGCCTTTATGCAAGCGCGTTTGGAGGTGATACAAGAAAAAAATTCAGAGGCCGAACTACAATATAAATGGGTTGAATACAGCAAAATTTCAAATCACTTAAAACGCGCAGTCATCGCCAGCGAAGATGCTAAATTTAAAAACCATGAAGGCTTTGATTGGGAAGGCATCGAAAAAGCTTACGAGAAAAACTTGAAAAAAGGCAAATTAGTTGCAGGTGGCTCTACGATTAGTCAGCAGCTTGCCAAAAACTTATTTTTATCGGCAAGCCGCACCCCTTGGCGCAAGGCGGAAGAAGCGGTGATTACGCTGATGCTGGAAAATATGATGAGCAAACGGCGCATTTTAGAAATTTATTTAAACGTGATTGAATGGGGCAACGGCGTATTTGGTGCAGAAGCCGCATCGCGCCATTACTATAAAACCAGTGCAAGCGGTTTGGGCAAAACGCAAGCGGCAAAGCTGGCAGCAATGGTGCCTAATCCACGTTTTTATGATGCACATAGAAACACGCGTTATTTGAATCGTCGTACTGCCACTATTCAAGCTAGAATGCGCTTTGCGGAGTTACCATAAAGGAGAAACGTGATGGATTGGCAAATATTAGTGGCAATTTTATTGGTGGTAATAGGCATTGCTGGCACTATTTTGCCCATGTTGCCAGGCGTGCCGCTGGTTTATGCAGGCTTATTATTAGCGGCTTGGCATGATTCTTTTGATAAAGTCAGCATACTTACCATGGTTATTATTGGCATTGTTGCTTTATTGGCTTGGGTGGTGGATTTTGTTGCTTCAATAATGACAGCCAAAAAGGTAGGTGCCAGTAAATACGCGCTGTGGGGCGCAGGTATTGGTGCTTTAGTTGGTATTTTAGGTGGTATTCCAGGCTTGATTATTGGCTCAGCCATTGGCGCGATTATTGGTGAGCTCATCACACGTAAAGATGCTAGCAAGGCCACCACTGTTGGTATTGCGGCAGGTTTAGGCTTTGTACTCGCTCTGGCAGTCAAAATTGTGCTGGCGCTAACAATGTTAGCAGTGTTTGCTTACGCGTATTACAAATAGTCTGCTGCTACTTAACTCTGCTATATTTAGCCAAGTAGCGTGGGTTCTTGAACCCACGCGGTAGATGCAAATCTCACCATTGTAACGCGTGGGTCACAAGTGACCCACCCTACAAACTGTAAACAACGCTAGGTTTTCTTACACTTAAGGGTTTAAAAACACCAAGTTTTTACAACATCGCTTTCAAATATTTTCCAGCTAAGTAGGGTGGGTTCTTGAACCCACGCGGTTTTGCAAATTTCACCATTTTAACGCGTGGGTCACAAGTGACCCACCCTACAAACTGCAAGCCTTATAGATATTGGCTTGCAGGCCTGCACTGGAGTGTTTTAGTCCAGTGGCTATTGAATATTTTATTAGTTTAAAAGCGGTTTTAAATATTTTCCAGTATAACTTTTTTTACTCTCTGCCACTTGCTCGGGCGATCCTTGGGCGATAATCAAACCGCCGCCATCGCCGCCTTCTGGCCCCATATCTATCAGCCAATCGGCAGTTTTAATCACGTCTAAATTGTGCTCGATAATCACAATGGTGTTGCCAGCGTCTCGTAAACGGTGAATCACGTCCAGCAATAGTTGAATATCGGCAAAGTGCAAGCCAGTGGTGGGTTCATCCAGAATGTATAACGTGCGGCCTGTATCGCGTTTGCTTAATTCTAGTGATAATTTTACCCGTTGCGCTTCGCCGCCGCTTAAAGTGGTGGCAGATTGGCCGAGTGTAATATAGCCCAAACCCACGTCTAGCAAGGTTTTTAGCTTGCGCGAAATCACGGGTTGCGCGCTAAAAAACGTATGCGCGGTTTCCACCGTCATTTCTAACACTTCGCGAATATTTTTGCCTTTAAAATTAATTTCCAGCGTTTCGCGGTTGTAGCGTTGGCCTTTGCATACGTCGCAAGGCACGTAAACATCGGGCAAAAAGTGCATTTCTACGCGAATTACGCCATCGCCTTGACAGGCTTCGCAGCGGCCGCCTTTTACGTTAAACGAGTACCTGCCTGGACCGTAGCCACGCGCGCGGCTTTCTGGCACGCTTGCAAATAAATCGCGAATTGGTGTGAAAAGGCCTGTGTAAGTCGCGGGGTTGCTTCGCGGCGTACGCCCAATCGGGCTTTGGTCAACATCCACTACTTTGTCAAAAAATTCTAAGCCATTCACCTCGCCAAATGGCGCAGGTTCAGTGCTGCTGCCGTATAAATGCTGCGCGACAACGCGATAAAGCGTGTCGTTAATTAGCGTGGATTTGCCACTGCCAGAAACGCCAGTGATACAAGTAAGCAGGCCGACTGGAATCTCGACCGACACATCGCGCAAGTTATTGCCAGTCGCGTTGGTGAGCTTTAGCCAGCGCGCGGGGTCAGCTTTGGTGCGGGCGTGTTTATACTCAATTTGTTTTTTGCCGCTTAAATATTGGCCGGTAAGTGATTTTACATTGGCTTGGATTTCCGCAGGCGTGCCTTCGGCTACAATTTCGCCGCCATGCTCACCCGCGCCTGGACCAATATCTACAACATAATCGGCGCTTAAAATCGCATCGTGATCATGCTCGACCACGATTACGGTATTGCCGATGTCGCGCAGGCGTTTCAGCGTTTCCAAAAGCCTGTCATTATCACGTTGGTGCAAGCCAATGCTAGGCTCATCTAGCACGTACATTACGCCCGTTAAGCCGCTGCCGATTTGGCTTGCAAGCCTTATTCGCTGAGCCTCGCCGCCAGATAGCGTTTCTGCCGAACGTGAAAGCGATAAATATTCCAAGCCAACGTTGGTTAAAAACCTCAAACGGTTTTGAATTTCGGTGACGATTTTATCGGCAATCGCTAGTTTTGCGCCTTGCAATTTAAGCGTTTCAAAGAAAGTAAGCGCTTGCTTTAAAGGTATTCTGCAAATGTCATGAATATTTTGCCCGCCCACTTTTACGTGGCGCGCTTCAATTCTTAAGCGCGTGCCAGCACATTCTGGGCAGGCTTGGTTATTCAAATATTTAGCCAATTCTTCGCGCACGGCAGATGAGTCACTCTCACGATAGCGGCGTTGCAGGTTGTTTAAAATGCCTTCAAAAGTATGCGATTTGCCAAAAAAAGTGCCACGCTCATTCAGGTATTTAAACGCAATGACCTCGCGCCCAGAGCCGTTTAGTAACACATCTTGAATAGGCAGCGGCAATTCTTCAAACGCCATTTCCAAATCAAAATTGTAATGCGCGGCTAAACTGGATAGCATTTGAAAATAAAATTGATTACGTTTATCCCAGCCTTTAATCGCGCCGCTTGCCAACGATAAGGTGGGGAAAGCCACCACACGTTTGGGATCGAAAAAGCTGATATTTCCCAAGCCATCGCACTTTGGGCAGGCGCCCATCGGGTTGTTGAACGAGAATAGGCGCGGTTCTAGCTCAGCCAGCGAGTAATCACACAACGGGCATGAGAATTTGGCGGAGAATAAATGTTCTTTATCATTATTTGTATCATCGCCTATTTCTAAGGCAATCGCCTTGCCATCAGCCAAGCGCAGCGCGGTCTCTAGCGATTCCGCAATACGCTGTTTCATGTCTGACTTTACTTTGATTCTGTCCACCACCACGTCCACCGTGTGCTTGGTGGTTTTGGTCAGCTGCGGCAGCGCATCCATCTCATAAATTTTGCCGTCAATTCTTAGCCGCACAAATCCTTGTGACTTTAAATAATCAAATAAATCCACCTGCTCGCCCTTGCGGTTCGCCACCACGGGCGCGAGTATCATCAGCTTGGTATCTTCGGGCAGTTTAAGCACGGCATCCACCATCTGCGAAACGGTCTGTGCCTCTAGCTTGATATTATGTTCAGGGCATTCTGGGTCGCCAGCTCTAGCATAAAGCAGGCGCAAATAATCGTGAATCTCGGTGACGGTGCCGACAGTAGAACGGGGGTTGTGCGAAGTGGCTTTTTGCTCAATTGAAATGGCGGGTGATAGGCCTTCAATCAAATCCACATCGGGCTTATCCATACGTGCCAAAAACTGCCTAGCGTAAGCTGAAAGGCTTTCTACATAACGGCGCTGGCCTTCTGCATATAGCGTATCAAACGCCAAGCTAGACTTGCCAGAACCCGATAAACCCGTAATCACGATGAGCTTATTACGTGGTAAATCTAGCGAAATGTTTTTGAGATTGTGGGTGCGTGCACCGCGAATACGGATAAATTCCATTATGCTTTGTTGATAATTAGGGCAACCTGTTAATATACGCAATTATTTCGATTTCATCCAACCAATAATGCAAATTTCTGAAAAAATGACGCGCACCGAAATGCGCGCAACTGTCAGCTTGGCCTCAATTTATGGTTTGCGTATGTTGGGCATGTTTTTGCTACTGCCAATTTTTGCCATTTATGCAGAGAAGCTAGAGGGCGGCAGCAACCACACACTGATTGGCTTAGCGCTGGGTGCTTATGGCTTAATGCAAGTGTTGCTGCAATTGCCATTTGGTATGGCATCTGATAAATATGGTCGCAAAAAACTGATTTATATTGGTTTAATATTATTTGCCATTGGCAGTGTGGTGGCAGCAGTTTCAACCGATATTTACATGGTGATTGTTGGCCGCGCCATACAAGGCGCAGGCGCTATTTCTGCCGTGGTAACCGCTCTGGTGGCTGATTCTACGCGCGAGGAGCATCGCACCAAAGCCATGGCCATGATAGGCGCAACCATTGGTTTAACGTTTGCCGTATCGCTGGTGGCCGCACCCTTGTTGAACCAGCTTATTGGCGTTTCTGGTATTTTTTGGATGACTGCAGTGCTGTCAATTTTGGCGATTGGCGTGGTGAAATATGCTGTGCCAAACCCCGTGCACAGCCAGTTTCACTCTGACGCGCAAACCGCGCCTAACAAAATAAAAGATGTACTTAGAGACACGCAATTATTACGCTTAAATTTTGGTACATTTTGCTTGCATGGCGCGCAGATGGCCATGTTTATTGTGGTGCCGTTTGCTTTAAAACAAACCAGTGGTATGAGTGAAAACCAGCATTGGCAAGTGTATTTGCCCGTGTTAATTGCATCATTTTTGTTCATGATACCTGCCATTATTTATGCCGAAAAACGAGCAAAACTGAAGCCAGTATTTATCGGCGCAGTGGCGCTAATGTTGCTGGCACAAATTGCCTTTGCGCTTAATATCCATGTGTTTTGGGGTATTGTGGCCTCACTATTTGTATATTTTGTGGCGTTTAATGTGTTAGAGGCATCGCTACCATCGCTCATCTCTAAAATGTCGCCTGCTGCATCAAAAGGTACGGCGATGGGCGTGCATAACACCGCGCAATCGCTAGGCATGTTTTTAGGCGCGGTAATGGGCGGCTATTTATCGCATAAAATGGGCTTTTCGGCAGTGTTTGTGTTTTGCGCCGTGTTGATGGGCGTGTGGTTGCTGCTGGCTTTTGGTATGACCACACCACCTAGCGTTAAAACCAAAATGTATCATGTGGGCGATTTAACAGCACTAAAGAGTCAACAAATTGAAGCCGCAGTTAAAAATTTAACAGGTGTGGTTGATGCTACTTTAATTGCCCAAGAGCATAATTTAATTGTTAAAATAGATAATCAGCAAACAAAAGTGCAGCAAGCAAAAGTTGAGCTAAATATATTAAACTTGATAGGGAGCGCATAAATGGCATCGGTAAATAAAGTAATTTTAGTAGGCAATTTAGGACGCGATCCTGAGGTTAGATTTATGCCCAATGGCGAGGCGGTGTGCAATTTTAGTATCGCCACCACCGAAAACTGGAAAGACAAATCGGGCGTTAAGCAAGAAAAAACCGAATGGCACAATATTGTCATGTATCGCAAATTGGCCGAAATTGCTGGCGAATATTTAAAGAAAGGCCGCCCCGTATATATAGAAGGCCGCCTGCAAACGCGCAAGTGGGAGAAAGACGGCGTAACGCGCTACAGCACCGAAATTATTGGCGATAATATGCAAATGCTAGGCAGTAAAGATGGTGGCGGTAGCTCAAACGCGAGTTATGATGGTGGTATGGATCAAGGTGGAGCGCCAGATGATATGAACCAAGCGCCAACGCGTCAAGCTCAATCTTCAAGCCAGCAAGCGCCTGCGAGCCAAGGGGCAGCAAAAACAAGCGGTAACTTTGATGATTTTGAAGATGATATACCGTTTTAGAATTTAGCAATTTTAGATAATAAAAAAGCCCGCAATCGCGGGCTTTTTTACATCAGGTAAGTTATCTAAAAACTGCGTTGCCATAAACCTGACCGTTTAATGATCGTACGTCAATACCATATTGCAAACCAACACGCTCACCATTAGCACCAAAAAGTGTACCTTGAATTAGATTGCCACCAAATGCCCCTGAACAGCCTGTAGCGCAAGCTGTACCTGTGTTAGTCACCGTGCCAGTTGCAGCAAGAGCGCCAGTAGCATTGAGTCCGCCATTACCATCTAAGTTAAATGTACCATTATCAGTGGTGGGTATCTGAGTATTGTAGGTATAAGTATATTTATCGAAGTTGATCGCTATGGTGCCAATAACAGCATTGGCTGGACCTAGGGTATTTACAGAGCTACCACTCACTAAAAATGGAGCGCTAGAACCAAAAGCCACATATGTAACAGTGCCAGTGAGTTTAGCTAAGTTGGTAGGGTTAGCTGGGGCTCCTGCAATATAAACGAGCCTATCAATGCTGCTGCCGTTGTAGGATGTGCCTGCACCCGCTTGACCCCAAGTCATAATACCGTCAGAAAAGTTGGTCGATGGAAAGTTAAGCGGTTTAATCGTTTTGCCTAGTGAACTTGCTTGAGTTACATTATTGCTCGCGTCATAGGCAAGATCACCAGTGAACACCTCGTTGAAAACTGTGCCACCACCTGTAGGGATAGCTAAAGAAACTACCGTGCCTGAAGCTGGCAATACTGCTGGCGCTAAAGCAGCCACGTCAATTAAATCGCCTGCGGCAAATACTGCTTTGGCCGATGGCGCTGCCGCCGCTGCCTGAGCACCTACTTTACTTGATTTTGGTGCGCCGCCGCCAACCACTTTAATAGATTGACCTGTTGTTGCATTTAAGCAACCAGCTTGGTTACACACGTCCACACTGCCGTGGTTAGTGGTCATTAATAAAACATTGTCGTTAAAATTAACAGTAAATTCTGTACCGCGAATACCAATAGTAGCGGCGGTGGTTTTTAACTGATAACGATCACGATTTTTATGGCCAACCAAACCGCTTACTGTACGCAAACCACCTTTAATCAGCTCGGTAAAGGCATATTCAGTGCCATCTTCTTTACCAGAGAATTCGTATTTGTTAATTTTATAAATGGTATTAGGCTGCAAAGACACTTTGCCACCGTCAATTAAAGAAAGCTGCACACGGCCATCTTTAGTTTCAACGGTATCGCCCGCGTTAAGCTCAGCGTTTTTTGCGGCGGGCGTAACAGTGTTATCCGCGTGCGTAATGGTGACATTGCCTGTTTTAAAAGTGACCGTGCCAGCTGCTTTGGCCAATGCCAATTGCGAAATCATCAACGTGATGACAAAAACGCCAGCTATTTTTATGTATGAATGTTGCATTTTTTATCTCTTATCTTTAAGTTAAAGTTTGCTGCAAAGCATTAATGCTTAATTGCCTGACACCTTATAACAATCGATTAAACATTTAGTTGACATCAGTTATAATCTTGTTTTTCAGCTATTTGCCAATTATAAAGCTATATCTATGCCAATTTACGACTTCCAATGTACGAGCTGCGGCTTTAAGAATGAGTTGATGCGTAAAATAAGCGAATTAACCACCATTAACTGCCCACAATGCAGCCAAGAAACCTTCGCTAAAATGCTATCTGCACCCAGTTTTCAGCTGAGTGGTAGCGGTTGGTATGCCTCTGATTTTAAAGATAAAAAACTCAATAAAGGCACAGCACCAGACAAGCCAGAAACGAAATCCACAGAAGCCGAGATTAAACCAGCTGTTAGTAGCCCTATCAGCACTAGCTAATTTACATTGTTTTACAATTGAACGAATTGAAATGAAAAAATATTTTATTACAGGCTTGCTAGCACTTGTCCCATTGATTATTACAATTTGGGTACTTAGTACGCTTATTAACACCATGGATCAAAGCCTGACACTGCTTCCAGAGGCATGGCAACCCAAAAAACTACTAGGTTTTAATGTGCCAGGTTTGGGCGCTTTGCTTACCTTACTCATAGTTTTTGTCACAGGTTTAATCGCTACTAACATTTTTGGCCAACAACTTATTATATGGTGGGAATCGCTACTTTCGCGCGTGCCATTTGTTAAATCTATTTATTCTAGCGTTAAACAAGTGTCAGATACGCTATTTTCAAACTCGGGCAATGCCTTCCGCAAGGCAGTGCTGGTGGAGTATCCAAGGTTAGGTAGTTGGACGATTGCCTTTGTAACTGGTGCGCCAGGTGGCGATGTGGTGAATCATTTAACTGGCGATTATATTAGCGTATATGTGCCTACCACGCCCAACCCTACTTCTGGCTTCTTTTTGATGATGCCAAAAGCCGATGTGATTGAGCTGGAAATGAGCGTGGACGAGGCTTTGAAGTACATTATTAGTATGGGCACAGTCGCCCCAAAAGATCATCTTACGAAACAACTTCGTTTTCAGCAAACTCAACTTTAACTTACACAACTTTAACTAACAAACTTAAGATTATTAATATGATGCGTACACATTATTGCGGCCATTTAAACCGCACCCATATCGGCCAAACTGTTACTCTATGCGGCTGGGCGCACCGCCGCCGCGATCATGGTGGCGTCATTTTTATTGATTTGCGCGATAGAGAAGGCATGGCGCAAATTGTGATTGGCCCAGATACACCAGAAGCCTTTAAAAATGCGGAGTCTGTGCGTAGTGAATATGTGTTAAAAGTTACTTGTAAAGTGCGCGCGCGGCCAGAAGGCGCGGTTAATAGCAATATTCCTACGGGTGACGTGGAAATGTTGGCGACTGAAATTGAGATTTTGAACGCATCGCTCACACCGCCTTTCATGCTAGATGACGAAAACTTGACAGAAACGGTCAGGCTTCAACATCGCTATATTGATTTACGTCGCCCTGCTATGCAAAAAAACATGATGTTGCGTTATCGTGTGGCCAAGACTTTACGTGACTATTTAGATGTGAATGGTTTTATTGAAGTGGAAACGCCGATGCTTACGCGCAGTACGCCAGAAGGCGCGCGCGATTACCTTGTGCCCAGCCGCGTGCATGCAGGGCAGTTTTTTGCCTTGCCGCAATCACCGCAACTATTCAAACAATTGTTGATGGTTTCAGGTTTTGACCGTTATTTCCAAATCACCAAATGCTTCCGCGATGAAGATTTACGTGCTGATCGCCAACCAGAATTTACGCAAGTGGATATTGAAACCTCGTTTATGACCGAAAACGAGATTATGGACATTGTTGAAGAGATGATTCGCCAAATGTTGAAATCGGTGCAAAACGTTGACTTGCCAGCGGCTTTTCCGCGCATGAGTTTTCATGAGGCGATGCATAAATATGGCTCGGATAAGCCAGATATGCGCGTTACGCTTGAAATTACCGAGCTAACAGACGTGATGAAAGATGTCGATTTTAAAGTGTTCGCAGGTGCAGCCAATATGGAAGGTGGCCGCGTAGCCGCGCTGCGTGTGCCTGCTGGGGCTGCCCTTGCTCGCTCTGAGATTGATGCTTATACCGAGTTTGTAAAAATTTACGGCGCTAAGGGTCTTGCTTATATCAAAATTAACGACATCACTAAGCTGAATGAAGAAGGTTTACAAAGCCCAATCGTGAAGAATATTCATGTGACTGCTCTACAAGCCATAATCGACCGCACAGGCGCGCAGAATGGCGATATTGTGTTCTTTGGCGCAGATAAATTAAAAGTAGTCAACGAAGCTTTAGGCGCATTACGCCTTAGAGTAGGTCACGATAAAGGCCATGTCGATGGTCGCGCTTGGGCGCCACTATGGGTGGTGGATTTCCCTATGTTTGAACATGATGAAGAAAACGACCGCTGGGCGGCATTACATCACCCATTTACTGCACCAAAAGACGGCCACGAAGAAATGCTAACCACTAACCCTAGCGCGTGCTTATCCAAAGCCTACGACATGGTGCTAAACGGCTGGGAAGTCGGCGGCGGCTCAGTGCGTATCCACAAACAAGAAGTGCAATCTAAAGTGTTCGACGCACTTAAAATCAGCAAAGAAGAAGCCCAAGAAAAATTTGGCTTCTTGCTCGATGCCCTGCAATACGGCGCCCCACCGCACGGCGGCTTGGCTTTCGGTTTAGATCGCTTAGTAACGTTGATGACAGGCGCAGAATCAATCCGAGACGTGATTGCCTTCCCTAAAACGCAACGTGCACAGTGCTTAATGACCAATGCGCCAAATGAAGTGGATGAGAAGCAATTGAGAGAATTGCATATACGCGTGCGGACGCAGAATCCAGCTGCTTAAAATGATGAGCAAATTACTACTTGTTGATTTTGAAAATGTACAGCAAGTAGATTTGTCTAAGCTTGATACGACCTATCAAGTTATTATTTTTGTTGGCGCTAGTCAAAAAAATATTCCAATAGATTTAGTCACAAACGCACAAAAACTTGGCTCTCGCGTTGATTGGCAAAAAGTTGAAGGAAATGGGAGTAACGCTTTAGATTTCTACATAGCAATGCATCTGGGTAGGGTTCTAGAAAAGTCACCAAATTTAGAATGTATCGTACTTTCAAAAGATAAAGGCTTTGAGCCACTGCTTCGCTATTTAAACAAAGTCGGACTTAAATGTAAGCGTCTAAATAGCTTGCTAGAGCTTGACTCTAAGCCTGTTATTTCAGAAGATCCAAACTATCAACGAGCTTTAGAATTACTTCGTAAAATTGAAAAGAAAAATCTTCCACGTAGGCGTAAAACACTTACACAGCATGTTTCAGCAATGTTTCAGAAGAAGCTTCCGCAGCCCGATGTTGATAGAATTATTGATATACTATTTGCAAATAAATTGATTTCTGAAACCAATAGTATTATTTCTTATGAGTTTTAATCATGCCAACAATGATATTTTAGGAGTGATGCAAAATGAACGTAACCAGTGAAAATATTATTAAGCAAACCAGCCAATTATCAGCTAATGAAAAAATTGAGTTGATAGATGCTTTGCTGGCCACAGTGGACAAGCCAGATGCAGCAATTGATGCGCTTTGGGCGAAAGAAGCTGAAAATCGATTAGCGGCTCACCAAAATGGCGAAATTCAAACTTTAAACTTAGACCAAGTTTTAGCTAAATATCGTTGAATATGAAGGTGCAGTTTTTACAGCCTGCCCAGTATGAGTTAGATGAGGCAATTGATTTTTACAATGCTCAAGTGCCAAATTTGGGTCGGGCATTTTTAGTAGAGATTTTGGCGAGTTTAGACCGTATTTGCTTATGGCCTGACGCTTGGCACTCGGTTTCTAAAAATACAAGGCGTTGCCAATTAAAGCGCTTTCCGCACGGCATCATTTATTCAAAAACACATAGTGTGATTTTAGTCATTGCAATCGGCCATTTGCATAGAAGCCCCGAATACTGGCAAAATTTGATAAAGCGTAGCAAATAACTGAATTAAATATTATGCCACTTACCGAAATAAACCACGTTAATTTTCGCACCGATCGCGATACCATGCTTAAGCTGCGCGATTTTTATTGTGATATTTTGGGTTTAACAGTGGGCAAGCGCGTGGCGAGTACCACTTACGGCTATTGGCTTTACATAGGTACTAACGATGTGGTGCATTTGGCAGAATACAAAACGCCAGAGCCACCGCAATTAAACGTACACGGTACTTATGACCATGTATCTTTCACCTGCACCGATATGCCAGCTATGGAAGCGCATTTGAGCGCAAATAATGTGCCATTTACCACACGCGTGCTTGCTAACAGCGTACGGCAGATTAATCTAAAAGACCCAGCTGGCAATGGTGTGGAGCTGAATTTTGAAGAGTTTTGGAATCCTGATTACGTGATGCGACCATCGGGTGACCCCAGTCAAATTTAAAAAATATAAAAATTTAGTTTAAAATATTGTGTGACTCGTGTCACATACAAGTGCCTGAATTAAACTAAAATAGTTCACAGAAATCAAAAGTTTAGGTCATCGAAATTGTAATTAAGTGCGTTGATTTAAAATCTAGGGTAATAATCATTTATTCGTCATCCTCGCGAAAGCGGGGATCTAAATGATAGACTAAAATGGATTCCCGCTTTCGCGAGAATGACGAGATGGAATAAGTTGACATTTATCCTATGAGATTCTTATGTAGTTTATGTATGGAGAATATATGAAGTTTAGTAAATTATTATGCACTGCCCTGACAAGCGCTATTCTATTGGCTTGCAGCCTACCTATTTTTGCTGAATCCGACCCTAAATTGTGGCCAGTGATGAAAGAAGCTTTTTTTGAAAAACGCCCAATGACAGAAGCCACCTTTATGAAAATTGAAGCGCCACGCCGTGCCGAAAGCGGCGCGCAAGTGCCTGTGACTTACACCATAGACCAAAAAGCGGCTAATGGCGTGAAGATTGTTAAGTTGTATTCTTTTGTCGATGCAAACCCAATTCCGCTCACTGCTATTTATCATTTAACTGACGCACTGGGCGATTTTAATTTAGCGACGCGTATTAGGTTTGAAACAGACGCTTTTGTGCGTTTGGTGGGTGAAACTGCCGATGGTAAATTATATTTAGCCTCACGCGAGATTCGCGCGGCGGGTGGTTGCGGTGGTACCGTAGATGCAGATGAAGCAGTGGTACGCGCATCCGCAGGTAAAATTAAAATGAAAGTAGAAGACCCCGTAAAAATTGGCGGTGTTACGGCGACCACTTTTAATATTAAACACCCCATGCGTACTGGATTACAGCGCGAATTGGTATCGCAAGGTTTTATTCCTGCGTTTTACATTAATAAAACTGAGTTTAAATTTAACGGCAAACCTGTGATGACAGTGGATGTGAATGTAGGTACAGCCGAAGACCCATACTTTAAATTTAACTTTGTGCCAACAGAGCCAGGTAAACTAGAAGTGCTGGCGACGGATAACGAAGGCAAAAGCTTTACCCAAGCCATTGAAGTAAAAAGCTAAATTAAGTTTCGTTTTGTATGTTTTAAAAAGGCTTCCATTCGGAAGCCTTTTTTGTTGTGTGGGAATTAAATTTGAATGCTAAAATAACTACAATAAGGTGTCATTCTGAGCATAGCGAAGAATCCAGTATTTGCTATAAAAAAACAATGGATTCTTCGCTATGCTCAGAATGACAGTGATCGACTATTTTAGAG
>JANMOP010000090.1:0-21050 GCA_031369365.1 Methylotenera sp. | reverse complement strand
GCGTCTAACAGAACTAAGCTGCTAGAGAGTAAGTTTCGTCGTTTGCGACTATACTTGTTTCAGCTGTATTTACGAGGTAATCTGAGCCTCGGTATGCCCTGCACTGCTTTGTAACCCACGTCGAAACCTGGTCAGCCCCAAAACAAAATGCATTATACACCTTTGAGTTTTACGCAATCAGAAAGTTTAGTGTCACTAAAAATTAGTTCAATATTAAAAAATGGGCTGGTTTATGATCAGCGCTGATTAACAAATAATGGCTGATGTAATATAGCCCAAAATATTAAATCCCCTGAGATATCAGAAAACGTCATTGTGAGGCAAAGCGGCGTGGCCATCTAAAAAGTACGTATAGATTGCCGCGTCATTTCATTCCTCGCAATGACGGTGCTTTTTTGAATCGCGAAACTAATGCGAAACTAATAGGAATTTCGCAGCTCCATTTTCAGCTGTCATTATGATTCGTCATTGCGAGCGAAGCGCGGCAATCCAATGGTTTTTATCACCAACAACCAACACTATTTATTATGCGATCGCATGATGCGACCTTTTTCGCGCTCCCAATCGCGTTCTTTTTCAGTGTCGCGTTTGTCATGTTGCTTTTTGCCTTTGGCCAAGCCAATTTGAATTTTAATGCGGCCTTTAGAAAAGTGCATATCCAGCGGCACGATGGTATAGCCTGCGCGCTCTACTTTGGCGATGAGTTTAATGATTTCTTCGTTATGTAACAATAACTTACGGGTTCGTATGGCATCTGGGCGAATGTGAGTAGAAGCTGCGCCCATCGGCGTGACGTGGCAGCCGATGAGGTAAATTTCGCCCCGCTGAATGATCACATACGCTTCTTTTAAATTGGCGCGATTATCTCGAATGGCTTTGACTTCCCAACCTTCTAGCACGATGCCAGCTTCGAATTTATCTTCGATAAAGTAATCAAAAAAAGCTTTTTTATTTTGTGCGATGCTCATGACTTACAACTAATAGCTTAAAATTAGCATTTTACGCTAATAAATAATCTCGCAATGAATAAGGTTAAAAAAACGGTATTCGTGTCACATTCGGCCGAGCAAATGTTTGTGCTGGTAGATGCGGTACAAGACTATCCAAAATTTCTGCCTTGGTGTGGCGGTGTAGATTTACTAGAACGCACAGAAACAAGCACCAGTGCGACTTTACACATCAATTATCATGGCCTAAAACAAAATTTTACCACGCAAAATATTAAGATATTTCCACACAGTATGGAAATTGAACTTAAAAATGGCCCATTTAAACACTTAGATGGAAGCTGGCAATTTACGCCTTTAAATCAAGATGCCTGTAAAATTGAGTTTGGCTTAAACTACGAATTTGCCAACAGTTTTTTAGAGAAATTGATTTCCCCTGTGTTTAACCATATTGCTGCCACCTTTGTAGATGGTTTTGTAGCACGGGCGGATAAGATTTATAGTGCGAATAAAATTGGCAAAACTAAGGATGTAAATGAGTAACCCACATATTATGGTAGAAGTAGCGTACGCCTTGCCACATGAGCAGTTGATTATTCCAATCACCATGCCGCCAGAAGCTAATGTAGAGGCAGCTATATCAGCTTCTGGTATTTTAGATAAATTTCCAGAAATTGATTTAAAAGTGAATCAGATTGGTATTTTTGGCAAGTTTAGCAAACTTGATGCTCCTCTTCGCAATTTAGACCGAGTTGAGATTTATCGCCCACTGATTGCCGACCCAAAAGAAATGCGTAAACAACGCGCTGCGGATGGAAAAACCATGAAATAACTTTACGCTGGCGATGCGCCATTTTCGCACTCTCGCTAAAAGGGCGATGCATAAGCACCGCCCGAATATAAAATTACAAAAAATTAGTTACAATTTTCGTTGATTTCTTGCTGTGCTTTTTCTCGGCCTGCTTTAAAGTCGTTTTCATCTAAGTAAATGCGTTCGCCTTTTTCGTTCATTTTGTAAACACGGCCACCTTGTTCATAGCTAGCAAGATTAGATTTAGCAGCTTTACAATTTTCTGCTTTGGCTAATTCTTGCTTCTCTTTTTCTAGTTTATTATTTTTTTCAGCTTCAGCATTGTTTTGACGCTTTACAGCAGCCTCTTCATCGGCACTTCCTGGTACTGGCGGAGAGTCTTTCGTAGTCTCATCAGTGGCAGGCAGTTGCTGTGACACAGCTGGCGCTACAGGCGCGGCAACCGACGGCTTAAGCGCCCTCTTGTTGCCAATGGCTTCTTGCTTAATATTGGATGGCGGTGGCGTGTCGCTATACCGAGTTGTACCATTTTTGTCTTTCCATTTGTAAATCTCCGCATTACCTTGTACTGGCAACGCTAAGAGCAATACACATAATATCCACGATAATTGATCAAATCTCATCTGCATGTGTTCCATATCAATGCCTTTTCTGTTCGAACCTATAGTTTACGAATTTATAGTTTAAATTAAAGCTTCTAATAAATGTTGATACTGTTGAATTGATTTATGCGTATTGTAATTATTTATAATGGTTTCGCGCGCGTTTTTTCGCATTGCCGCGTATTTTTTAGATGCTCTGTTAGCCAGCACATCATCCACTTTTGCAGCAATTTCACTAGGGGAGAAAAAGTCCACCAGCACACCATTTTCACCATTAATCACCTCGCTTACGGGCGCGGTGTTAGAGCCTATGACCACACATTCCGTCGCCATTGCCTCTAGCATAGACCAAGATAGCACAAATGGTACGGTTAAATATACATGTGCAGACGATATTTGCAGCATAGTCAAAAAATCCGCATAAGGTAATTTACCTAAAAAATGTACGCGATTTTTATCAAAACTCACTTCTTGCAATAGTTTTTCACGATAATTTAGCGCGCCTTCAGGCTTTTTGCCATAGCTTATCTCATCACCGCCCACAATTAAAACGTGGCAATCGGGCTGACGTTGACAAATTTCTTCTAGCGCACGCATAAACACATGGAATCCGCGATAAGGCTCAAGATTTCTGGCCACAAAAGTCACCACTTTATCTTTTTTGCTTAATTTTAATCCATTCGGCAATGTCAACTCTGCATTGGGGTTCGGTTTAGCAAGCTCCGTATTCACGCCTTCATGAATCACCGATATTTTGGGTTGAAACTCGCTTGGATATAAGCTTTTTTGCCATTGTGTAGGGCTAATGCCTGCATCGCTGGCGTGCAGGCTCAGCAAATTAATACTGTTTTTGGTACGAATACGCAAATAATCATCTACTGTGTTTGGATACTCAGGGTCAAAATCAGTATCTGCACCAGTTGCATGATAAAAAAATTCAAAGTAGTTGGTTAGTTTGGTTTTAGGAAAAACATCTTTTACATACAAAGTCTCGCCCCACCCCGCATGTCCTATCACCGCGTCGGGAATAAAGCCTTGCTGCTTCAGCGCCTCCATCACTTTTGCAGTAGCTTGACCGTTAAGCACCGCTGATTCTAGCCCTGCAATGTAATGATGAATGTTTTTGGTAATCTGCCTAGCGGGCAGATAAGTAATATTGGTTACGTTAGGCAAACCTTTAGCTTGTGGCTGCGAGATAGATAGCACCTGATTACCCGCTTTAATAGCTAAATGCGAAGCAATGTGCAGAAATTGGCCTGGAAAGTTTTGGTGTAAAAATAAAACGCGCATCGCTTTGGTTATTCAAATTAATCTTAACCTAATTTTGCCGTTAGCCACCCATCTACACAAGCTTTCTCGGCATTTTTTTAACAAATTCAACGTGGTTTTTTTGCTTTGTGTTGATTTTACCCTAATCTAGGCTCGCGACTTTGCACGCAAATCTGTATAATCTTGTTTTGCTGATAAGGATTACTCATGCGTTTGCTGCAACAAGCTCTCACTTTTGACGATGTTTTATTAGTGCCCGCGCATTCTATTGTCATGCCGCGCGAAGTTAATTTAAGCACGCAACTCACCCGCAACATCAAGCTCAACATTCCGCTGGTTTCTGCCGCGATGGATACCGTAACCGAAGCGCCGCTGGCGATTGCTTTGGCACAAGAAGGCGGCTTGGGCATTATTCATAAAAACATGAGCCCAGCGCAACAAGCGGCGCATGTCTCACGCGTAAAACGGTTCGAGTCTGGCGTGGTGAACGACCCCGTGACCATTGCCCCACACATGACGGTGCGTGATGTGATTGCGCTTACACATAAGCATAAAATTTCTGGTTTGCCAGTGGTAGATGGTAACAAAATTGTCGGCATTGTGACCAATCGCGATTTACGGTTTGAAACCAATTTAGACCAAGCTATTAGCAATATTATGACCCCGCGTGATAGGCTAATTACCGTGCGCGAAGGCGCAACGCGTGAGGAGGCAATTCGTTTGCTGCATCAACATCGCTTAGAGCGTGTGTTGGTGATTGATGGGCATGATGTGCTTAAAGGTTTAATCACCGTTAAAGATATTCAAAAATCGCACGATCACCCGCTTGCTTGCAAGGATAGCAAAGGCAGATTAAGAGTGGGTGCAGCGGTTGGTGTTGGCGCAGATACTGAAGAACGCGTTGCTGCACTAGCGGCGGCAGGCGTGGATGTGATTGTGGTGGATACCGCGCACGGCCACTCTCAAGGCGTATTAAATCGTGTAACTTGGGTGAAAAAACATTTTCCAAAAATTGAAGTCATCGGCGGCAATATTGCCACCGCAGATGCCGCCAAAGCCTTAGTGGATGCGGGCGCTGACGGTGTTAAAGTGGGTATTGGACCAGGGTCCATTTGCACCACGCGCATCGTGGCTGGCGTTGGTGTTCCGCAAATTAGCGCAATTAGCAATGTAGAGGCCGCCCTGCGCGATTCTGGCGTGCCGTTTATTGCTGATGGTGGCATTCGTTTTTCTGGCGATATTTCAAAAGCAATCGCTGCAGGTGCTTATTCTGTAATGCTCGGTGGTATGTTTGCAGGCACGGAAGAAGCGCCAGGCGAAGTAGAGCTTTACCAAGGCCGCTCATACAAATCGTACCGCGGCATGGGCTCTATTGGCGCGATGCAGCAAGGCTCAAGCGACCGCTATTTTCAAGACAATAACGGCAACGCCGATAAATTAGTCCCCGAAGGCATCGAAGGCCGTGTGCCTTACAAAGGTAGCGTGCTAGCGGTGATTCATCAGCTAATGGGCGGCTTACGTGCCTCGATGGGCTATGTAGGCGCAAGTAATATTTCGCAAATGCGCGAGAAGGCAGAGTTTGTGCAAATCACCAGTGCGGGTATGCGCGAAAGTCATGTGCATGATGTGCAAATTACCAAAGAAGCGCCGAACTATCGGATTGATTAACCAATAATAAGCTCTGCCACAGAGGTCACAGAGGACACAGAGAAAACCCATTTAATAAATTATTCTTAATCTTGGTTTTCTCTGTGTCCTCTGTATCCTCTGTGGTGAGTTTTTGATCTTAAAACCATATGACAACTCACTCAAAAATCCTCATCCTCGATTTCGGCTCTCAAGTAACTCAGCTGATAGCAAGACGCGTGCGTGAGGCGCATGTATATTGCGAGATTCATCCTTGTGATGTTTCCGACGAATTTGTGAAAAATTTTGGTGCAAACGGTATTATTTTAAGCGGCAGCCATGCCAGCGCTTATGAGGAAGACACAGACAAAGCGCCGCAAGCCGTGTTTGAGCTTGGAGTGCCAGTTTTAGGCATTTGTTACGGCATGCAAACCATGGCGCAACAGTTGGGCGGGCGTGTTGAGGCTGGCACTAAGCGTGAGTTCGGTTACGCTGAAATCCGCGCGCGCGGCCACTCTGCGCTGTTTAAAGATATACAAGACCGCACCAATACTGAAGGTCACGGCCTGATTGATGTATGGATGAGCCACGGCGATAAGGTCACCGAGCTGCCACCCAATTTTAAAGTCATCGCCAGCAACGACACCACACCCATCGCCGCTTTTGCCGATGAACAACGCCAATTTTACGGCGTGCAGTTTCATCCAGAAGTGACACATACCAAACTTGGTCAAGCCATGTTAGAACGTTTTGTGCTAGAAATTTGCGGTGCTAAACCTGATTGGGTAATGGGCGATTACATCACCGAAGCGGTAGCGAAAATTAAAGCGCAAGTGGGGCAAGAAGAAGTGATATTAGGCTTATCTGGCGGCGTGGATTCTAGCGTTGCGGCCGCGTTGATTCACCGCGCAATTGGCGATCAACTCACATGCGTATTTGTTGACCACGGCCTGCTGCGCCTAAATGAAGGTGATATGGTGATGGAAATGTTCGCTGGACGTTTGCACGTAAACGTCATTCGTGTGGATGCGACGGCGCAGTTTATGGGGCACTTGGCGGGCGTGTCTGATCCTGAAGCCAAACGCAAGATTATTGGTCGCGAATTTGTAGAAGTTTTTAAAGCTGAAGCCGCCAAACTAAAAGCGGGTACGGGCGGACATAAAGGCGCAAAATGGTTAGCGCAAGGTACTATTTACCCTGATGTGATTGAATCGGGTGGGGCTAAAAGTAAAAAAGCCGTCACCATTAAAAGCCATCACAATGTAGGCGGCTTGCCAGAGAAATTAGGCCTAAAATTACTCGAGCCACTGCGCGATTTATTCAAAGACGAAGTGCGCGAACTGGGCGTGGCGCTTGGCCTGCCAGCCGATATGGTCTACCGCCACCCTTTCCCAGGGCCAGGTTTAGGCGTACGAATTTTGGGCGAAGTAAAAACTGAATTCGCCGATTTACTGCGCCGCGCCGACGCGATTTTTATTGAAGAATTACGCAATACCAAATGCGAGAAAACTGGCAAAAGCTGGTATGCACTCACTAGCCAAGCCTTCGCCGTATTTTTACCCGTCAAATCCGTTGGCGTGATGGGCGATGGACGCACTTACGACTATGTGGTGGCTTTACGCGCTGTGGTTACCAGCGATTTTATGACCGCGCATTGGGCGGAGTTACCCTACTCACTTTTAGGCAAAGTGTCCAATAGAATTATCAATGAAGTTAGAGGCATTAACCGTGTGGTGTATGATATTTCTGGCAAGC
Organism: Methylotenera sp.; assembly: GCA_031369365.1. Lineage (GTDB taxonomy): Bacteria > Pseudomonadota > Gammaproteobacteria > Burkholderiales > Methylophilaceae > Methylotenera_A. The sequence continues at coordinate 14,040 of JANMOP010000090.1, read as the reverse complement.
CACCCGCCACCATTGAATGGGAATAGATTGGTATTATGAGCCGCGGCTTTGTAAAGGAAGATGATTTAGAACACGCTGGCACTGATGTGCCAGAACGCCAGATAAGTGCACACCCCAATTACGTTACGGTGAATGGTTACGCGCAATTAGAAAAACAGGCGACTGAATTAGAAAAGCAGCGTCAGTTGTTGAGTGACAAAAAGGATGACGCAGCCGCAATCGCACAATTGGCGGTAATAAATCGCGATTTACGTTATGTGGCGGCTCGCTTAGAAAATGCGCTTGTAACACGGCCAGATTTAAACGCTAATCAAGTGTTATTTGGCGCGACAGTGACGGTGGAAGATGAAGACGGCGTAAATCACACTTACGAAATAGTAGGCGAAGATGAGGCCGATATTAAAGCCAACAAAGTTAGCTGGGTATCACCATTAGCCAAGGCATTAATTGGCCACAAAATTGGCGAAAGTGTAACTTGGGCAAGACCAGCAGGTAATATGGTTTTAGAAGTTACAGCTATTCAATACATATAAATAAACATTTAAAGAAAAGATAGTACGCATGAACCAAGTCCATATTAATGTTAAAGCGATGAGCGTCACCCAAGCCATTGCAGACCGCCGCTCGATTAAGCATTTTGACCCCGCGCACAAGCTTACTGAGCAAGAAATCGCCAAACTGATGTCATTAGCTATGCTTTCACCTACCGCATTTAATATTCAACATTGGCGCTTTGTGCTAGTAACCGATCCTGTGCTACGCCAGCAAATTCGCACAGTAAGCTGGAACCAAGCGCAAGTAGAAGAAGCTTCTCTGTTGATTGTGCTGACTGCTGATTTGCAAGCGTGGGCCAAGCAACCAGAGCGCTATTGGGTAAACGCACCTAAATCTGTACAAGATTATTTAGTGCCCGCCATTGGCCATTATTATGAAAATAACGAACGCGCGCAACGCGATGAAGCGATGCGTAGCTGTGGCATTGCCGCGCAAACCATTATGTTGGCCGCCAAAGAAATGGGCTACGACACCTGCCCGATGGATGGCTTTGATTTTGATGCAGTAGCTAAATTGCTCAACCTGCCTGCCGACCACACGCCTGCCATGTTTATTACGCTGGGCAAAGCTATAAAACAAGCTGCACCGCGCGCTGGTCAGCTCGATTTTAATGAAGTGGTAATTTACAACAAGTTTTAGGTTTATTTTAGCCACAGATATACACAGATAAAAACAAATAAATATCACTTAAAAGGGTTTTTACATTAATTTAGAAATGCTTAATTTAGTAGTTATACTGGATTGTTTCAAAAATAATTATCCGTATTTATCTGTGTTCATCAGTGGCAAATAAGTTTTTTAGGAAAGCAACATATGTTAATCAGTAACAATATCACCGTGCAATTTGGCGCTAAGCCATTGTTTGAAAACGTTTCTGTTAAGTTTGGCGATAACAATCGCTATGGCTTAATTGGCGCTAATGGCTGCGGAAAATCCACCTACATGAAAGTGCTGGCAGGTGAATTAGTGCCAAGCGCTGGCAACATTTCTATCGACAGTCATGAGCGTATGGCGTTTTTGCACCAAGACCAATTTGCTTATGAAGACCAGCGCGTGTTGGACGTAGTGATGATGGGTCACGAAGAAATGTGGAAGGCCAATGTCGATAAAAATGCCATATACGCCAATTTAGAAGCCACTGAAGCAGATTATATGCATGCTGCAGAATTAGAAGGCGTGTTTGCCGAATATGATGGTTACACCGCCGAAGCGCGCGCAGGCGAATTATTATTAGGCGTGGGCATTCCTATTGAGCAACACACAGGTTTAATGAGCGCAGTTGCACCTGGCTGGAAATTGCGGGTTTTGTTAGTGCAAGCGCTATTTTCTAATCCTGATATTTTGCTGCTAGATGAGCCAACCAATAACTTGGATATCAACACTATCCGCTGGCTAGAAGATGTGCTAAATAATCGCGATTGCACCATGGTGATTATTTCGCATGACCGCCATTTTTTAAACCAAGTATGTACGCACACTTGTGATATGGATTACGGCAAAATTGCCATGTACCCAGGTAATTATGATGATTACATGGAAGCCAGCACCGCTGCTCGCGCACAAGCAACCAAAGATAATGACAAAGCCAAACTGATGGTAGCGGAGTTGCAAGACTTTGTGCGTCGTTTCTCTGCCAACGCTTCAAAAGCTAAGCAAGCCACTAGCCGCGCTAAAAAAATCGAAAAAATTGAAATTAAAGAGTTTAAGCCTTCTTCACGTCAGTACCCGTTTATTCGCTTTGAATACGATGAGCGTGAAAAGCTATACCGTAACGCAGTAGAACTTAAAAAGCTTAGCCACGGCTTCGATAAAATATTGTTTAATAATGTTGAACTCATGTTTGAAGCAGGCGAAAAAGTGGCCATTATTGGTGAAAATGGTATTGGTAAAACCACATTTTTACGTTGCTTAGCGCGTGATTTGCAGCCAAAACATGGCGAAGTAAAATGGGCAGAAAAAGCCACCATCGGCTATTTTGCACAAGATCACGAATACGAATTTGAAAATGGCGAAGATTTATTCGAATGGATGACACTTTATCGCCAACCAGGTGACGACGATCAAGTGGTGCGTAGTATGCTTGGCCGTTTATTATTCGGCGGAGACGACACCAAAAAATCTGTCAAAGTATTATCTGGAGGCGAAAAAGGCCGCATGTTATACGGCAAAATGATGTTAGCCCGCACCAACGTCATGCTCATGGATGAGCCCACCAACCACATGGATATGGAATCCATCGAAGCGCTGAATACTGCGCTAGATAAATACAAAGGCACGCTATTTTTTGTGAGCCATGACCGCGAATTCGTCAGCTCGATAGCGACTAGAATCTTGGAAATTAAAGCGGATGGCATTGTCGATTTTACGGGTAATTATGAAGATTATTTGGCCAGTCAAGGTGTTGAATAAACTTAGATATACAATAGCTAAAAAACGTATGCTCTGCAACCCGCATGGATATTGCCTCCCAGAGCATATTAAGTTTGTTAATTTGACCCTAAATTATTGCTAAAATGGATTCCTGTCTTTACAGGAATGACGAACAATAAAAATAGCCTCTCTCAATTGCCATAACTTTGATGATAATCTTGTAGTCTGTTATGCTAACTCAATGAAAATAAGTGAGATTTTATCGCTACTGAAACACGATGATTGGTATATTATTGCTACTCGCGGTAGCCACCGTCAGTTTAAGCATCCAGTGAAAACTGGTCGAGTGACAGTAGCTGGAAAACCGAGTGATGAATTGGCTCCTGGGACTTTAAACAGCATTTTGAAGCAGGCAAAATTAAAGGATTAAACTATGCGTTACGCAATCGTGCTTGAAAAAACTAAGACCAACTATTCGGCTTATGTGCCTGATTTGCCAGGCTGCATCGCAACTGGCTTAACAGTAGAAGAAACCGAGAATGAAATAAAAGCTGCGATTGCTTTCCATATCGAAGGCTTGATTGAGGCTGGTTTGGAGATTCCTAAACCTGTGAGTATCGTTGAGTATCTTGAAATTGCCGCATAATCTTTTACTCAATAAAAAAGCCGCTTTTCAGCGGCTTTTTTATTGTCGTGCAGGCGTGACGCCTGCGCTACTTTAGGCTTTAATCGAACGTTTACGCTCATGCTCTAGCAAGTAACGTTTACGAATACGGATGGTTTTTGGCGTAATTTCCACCAACTCATCGTCATCAATAAACTCTACTGCACTTTCTAAAGTAAGCGCGATTGGTGTGATTAAACGCACCGCTTCATCGGTACCAGATGAGCGCACATTGGTGAGTTGTTTTCCTTTAATCGGGTTCACAATCAAATCGTTATCGCGGCTGTGAATGCCGATGACCATGCCTTCGTACAATTTATCGCCTGGCACGGCGAACATTTTGCCGCGATCTTGTAGTTTCCACAGCGCGTATGCTACGGCTTCGCCGTGTTCGGCAGAAATTAATACGCCATTGCGGCGGCCTGGCATATCGGCCTTAACAGGTGCATACTCATCAAAAATGTGCGCCATTAAGCCTGTGCCGCGCGTCATGGTTAAAAATTCACCTTGAAAGCCAATCAAACCGCGTGCTGGAATTTTATATTCCAAACGCGTGCGGCCGTTGCCGTCAGATTCCATATTTTGCATTTCACCACGGCGGCGACCGAGTTCTTCCATCGCTGCACCTTGGTGTTCATCTTCTAAATCTACCGTTAAAATTTCATACGGCTCACATTTTTCGCCATTAATTTCGCGGTAAACTACTTTTGGCTTGCCTACCGCCATCTCGAAGCCTTCACGACGCATGGTTTCAAGCAGAATAGTTAAATGCAATTCACCACGACCAGATACGCGGAAAATATCCGCATCTTCAGTTTCGTCCACACGTAACGCAACGTTTACTAGCAATTCTTTGGTTAAGCGATCACGAATTTGACGGCTGGTCACAAATTTGCCTTCAGTGCCAGCTAATGGTGATGTGTTTACCATAAAGTCCATGGTCAAAGTCGGTTCATCCACGCCTAAATGTGGCAAGCCCATTGGTTTTTCGCGGTCGCAGATGGTAAAGCCGATACCAAGATCGTCTAAACCAGAAATAATCACAATGTCACCCGCCAGCGCTTCTTCTACTGGCACGCGCTCTAAGCCTACAAAGCCCAACACTTGGTTAATCTTGCCCATTGCAATTTGTTTGTCTTCGTTCATTACCGTGACGTTTTGGCCAGGTTTCACTTTACCGTTACGCACGCGACCAACACCTAGGCGGCCCGTGTAAGTTGAATAATCTAGCGCAGAAATTTGCAATTGCAACGGTGCTTCTGGGTCGCCCACTGGTGGTTTTACGTGGCTTAAAATGGTGTCGAACAGCGCACGCATATTGTCACTTGGTGTTTTCATATCCAACATGGCATAGCCGTTGATAGCCGATGCGTAAACCACTGGAAAATCTAATTGCTCATCAGTTGCGCCTAAATTGGCGAACAAATCAAATGTGTGGTTAATTACCCAATCGCAACGTGCACCTGGGCGGTCTACTTTATTGATTACCACGATTGGCTTCAAACCTAGCGCCAGCGCCTTTTTAGTTACAAAACGCGTTTGCGGCATTGGGCCTTCAACCGCATCAACTAGCAAAACAACGCCATCTACCATACCTAATACGCGCTCTACTTCACCGCCAAAGTCGGCGTGGCCTGGCGTATCGACGATATTAATGTGCGTGCCTTCGTACACCACGGCGGTATTTTTAGCCAAAATGGTAATACCGCGTTCGCGTTCAAGGTCGTTGCTGTCCATTACGCGCTCTACCACGGCGTGATGCGAGGCAAACGTGCCAGCTTGTTGTAAAAGTTTATCCACCATCGTGGTTTTACCATGATCAACGTGGGCGATAATGGCGACGTTGCGTAGATTACGAGAATTTGGAGCTGTGGACATATGAACTGCCGTGTGTTTGAAAGGGCGAGAGTTTAACACAACTCGCCACAATAAGCTTTTGACCAAGTGAATAAACCTTTGACAAAGCAGAATAAATGTTTATAATGCGCGTAACTTTGAAGCTTTTGAAGCTTTAAATTCATTGCCCTGACCCTCTGTCACTCGTGAAATGTTGAGGTGACTATCATATAGATGAGAATCTATCTTTTACTGGTTAGCGGCTGTGCCCGTGCGCTGGTAAAAAGCATTCTTAATACTGTTTTATTAATTACAGTGCTTTTCGCGTTTTATATTGAAATAAGCCATTGATTTATCTGGTTATTGCTTAATTTTAAGCCATTTCAATGTTATATATGCTTGCTTGCGCCCTTTTTTGTACTTTTTGAAAGGGACAACTTAAATGTCTTTTGAATTATTAAATCTTGATAACGCCATCCTTCGTGCCATTGAAGAATCTGGCTACACCACCCCAACCGCTATCCAAGCGCAAGCTATTCCTGTCATTACCGAAGGCCATGATTTGATGGCCTCTGCCCAAACAGGCACTGGTAAAACCGCAGCCTTTATGCTGCCAGCGCTCAATTTATTAGCTACACCGCACGCGCTTAAAAGCCGCGGCCCACGTATTTTAGTGCTAGTACCAACGCGTGAATTAGCTGCACAAGTCAACGAAGCCACACGCAAATACGGTAAATTTATCCGCGCACGTACTGTGAGTATTGTTGGCGGTATGCCTTACCCATTGCAAAACAAATTATTATCACAACCGCTAGATATTTTAGTGGCAACGCCAGGTCGCTTGCTAGACCACATGGAACGCGGCCGTATTGATTTAACGCGCTTACAAATGTTAATTTTAGATGAAGCGGATCGTATGTTGGATATGGGCTTTTTGCCTGATGTAGAGCGCATTTGCAGCCAGTTAACGGCTGAGCGCCAAACCTTATTATTCTCTGCAACACTAGATGGCGACATCGCACGTATTGCTAAACAAATCCTTAAAAACCCCAAAACAATCCAAGTGGCTGGTCAAAAAGAAAAACACGCCAATATTGAGCAACGTTTGCATTATGTCGATGACATGACGCACAAAAACAAATTGCTTGAGCATTTGTTGATTGCGCCAGACATGAACCAAGCCATTATTTTCACCAGCACCAAGCGCCATGCCGATTTATTGGCAGAAGACTTATACGCGGCAGGCCATAAAACAGCGGCGCTGCACGGCGATATGACACAAGGCGCGCGTAACCGTACGTTAACAAAATTGCGCCAAGGTGATGTAAAAGTGTTGGTAGCGACTGACGTAGCTGCGCGCGGCATTGATGTGCAAGGTATTTCACATGTGATTAATTACGATTTGCCAAAATTTGCCGAAGATTATGTGCATCGCATTGGCCGTACAGGCCGTGCGGGTGCTAGTGGCATTGCAATCTCGTTTGCATCAAATATGGATAGACATATTTTACGCAAAATTGAGCAATTTACTGGTAACGGCATGACGCCTACCGTGATTGAAGGCTTTGAGCCAAAACGCGCGATTAAAATGGACGGTGCTGGTAAATCTGGCGGCAGTCGTGGTAATGATAGAAATGGTCGCAATGAGCGCTCACATGCGCCTGGTGGCCGTGGTGGTTATCAACCGCGTGATAACGCTCGTCCAAGCTTTGGCGATCGCATTATGGGCGAAAAGCCTGCTGCTGAAAAAACCTATGGCGCACGTTCAGGTGGTTTTAACGACCGCAACAAAGAGCGCACACATGATGGCGCACGCCCAGCACGCTCATTTTCAGATAAACCCAGCTTTGGTGATAGGCCTGCCTTCTCAGACCGCCCAGCGCGCAATGACGCACCAAATCGCGAGCGTTTTGGTAGCAGCAACGAATCTGCTGGCAATCGCCAACCGCGTGAAGGCTCTGCTGAAGTGAATGGTAACAGCCGTAGCTACACTAAAGATACCGACATGCAATTTGCACGTGCTTTAAGTAAAGATACAGGCAACAAAGGCTTTGGGGATAGAAGCTCAAATAACAGAGATTCAGTAGCAAAACCATACGCCCGTAAGCCAGAAGGTAGTTTTGGCACACGTCCTGCTCGTGCAGACGGTCGTAACGAAGGCAGAAGCTCCGCTCCTCGCGCTGATACTCCACGTGCGAGCACTGGTGAAAAGTTTGGTAATCCACGTCCACGTAGCACGGGTGATCGTCCAAACGCCGCTCCGCGCGCTGGTGGCGATGGCGCACCACGTCGTCCGCGCAGCTTTACTTAAGTTAGCATAAATGGAAACCATGACGACAGAAGCCACACAATTTGACGCATTAGGTCTCGCAGCGCCTTTATTAAAGGCGATTAGCGAGACTGGCTACACCACGCCAACACCCATCCAAGCCCAAGCCATTCCACTGGCATTGCAAGGCAAAGATTTGATGGCTGGTGCGCAAACAGGTACTGGTAAAACGGCGGCATTTGCGCTGCCGATTTTGCAAAAATTGTTGCCGTTTGCCAGTAGTAGCACAAGCCCTGCCAAGCACCCAATACGTGCGCTGGTGCTGACACCAACGCGTGAATTGGCAATTCAAGTAGAAGAAAGTATTAAGGTTTATGCCAAGCATACGCCGCTTAAAAGCTTAGTGGTATTTGGTGGCGTGGACATTAAATCGCAAACGCCGCACCTTAAAACTGGCATTGAGATATTAGTCGCTACGCCAGGGCGACTACTTGACCATGTAGAGCAAAAAACGCTTAACCTTGGTCAAGTGCAAATTTTGGTGCTAGATGAAGCCGATAGAATGCTGGACATGGGGTTTATGCCCGATTTAAAACGCATTTTGGCTTTGTTGCCAAAGCAGCGGCAAAACTTAATGTTCTCAGCCACTTTCTCAAATGAAATCAAAAAATTAGCAGATGATTTCTTAACTAACCCGACTTTGATAGAAGTAGCGCGCAGTAACGCAACCGCAGAGAATGTCACACAAAAAGTTTATTTGGTTGAGCAAAGCAGCAAACAAGCGTTGCTCACGCAGTTGTTGCAAGCGCAAGAAGGCAAGCAAGTAATTATTTTCACTAAAACCAAAATCACCGCTAGTCGCTTAAGTCGTGCCTTACAAAAAGAAGGCATTGCGGCGGAATCGATTCATGGCGACAAATCACAAAAAGAACGCTTAGAAGCATTGGACGCTTTTAAAGCGGGTAAAATCACCGCTTTAGTAGCCACCGATGTCGCTGCGCGTGGCTTAGATATTAGTGATTTGCCAATGGTGATTAACTATGAAATTCCATCTGCACCCGAAGATTATGTGCATCGCATTGGCCGTACAGGCCGTGCTGGTGCTAGTGGTGTGGCAATATCCTTAGTGTGTGAAGATGAAGAAAAGTATTTAGCTGAAATTGAGAAATTGATTAAGCGTGTGATTATTAAAGAAAAAGTTAAGGTTTCAACAACCGCTCAAAAACCCAATAGTCACGGTGCTCGCGTGCCAGCTAAAAATGATAATTCGATAGATTCAAACAGAACTAAACATGCTTCTAAGCCGCGCCAACACGCACGCAAACCTGCCGCAGACCCTTGGTTTGATAAGCCTTACGAGCCCACTGTAGTAAGTGCTGATAACACAAATAACATAATTAACTTTAATCGTAAAGCGCCTGTGGCAGCTTTGCTGGGCGGTTTAAGAACTAATAAATAGTCGGACTAGCATTAGCGAGCTCAAAAAATTAGTAGGTATTAATCAATAAACTTATTATTAAGCCTTACCCTTTTTTAGCCAAGCTTCCATCTCTTTTGGCTCAAGTGGTTGAGAGTAAAAATAGCCCTGCACATTTTTACAGCCGCTGGCAGCCAATATATCCGCTTGCATTTGATTTTCTACGCCCTCGCCTATTACAACTAAGCCTAGCGCTTCTGCAAGCGCCACAATCGCTTTTACAATCACGCGATCTTCAATACTATTAACCAAGCCATCCACAAAAGAACGATCAATTTTTAATTCATCTACCGACCAACGCTTAAGATAAAGCAAGGACGTATGCCCCATCCCAAAATCATCTAAAGAGATACTAAACCCAGCATCTTTAATTAGCTTCATGTTTTGTTTAACCGTATCGCCCTCTTCTAACAGTGCATGCTCGGTAATTTCAATGCACAGCATTTCGGGTGAGATGCCATGTTTAGACGTAATTGAAGTTAAAGTTTTGCTTAAACCATCTGCCCGCAAATGCCGTGCAGAAATATTAAGTGAAACACGCGGCACATTTAAACCCTTATCTAACCAAGCACGTATTTGCTTACAGGTTGCATCTAATACAAACTCACCTATTTGATTGATCAGCGACGATTGCTCGGATATTTTCATAAACTCTAAAGGTGGTATCAACCCACGCTCGGGGTGACGCCACCTAAGCAATGCTTCCATGCCAACTAACTTATTTTTATCGTTTTCAATTTGCGGCTGATACAGCAAAAAAAACTGATCATCTGTTAACGCATGACGAATCCCATTTTCCATATCTAACCATTGGTGGGCGATAAAGTTAAGGTTGCTAGTGTAAAACTCAAAATCGTTACGGCCACTTTGTTTAGCGCGATACATGGCCAAATCTGCATATACAATTAAAGTTTGTGGGTCTGTAGTGTCATCTGGGTACACGCTCACCCCAATGCTAGTGGTGCAATACACGCGCTGTTTTTCAATTTCAAATGGCCTCGAAAAAGCAGCAATAATATCGCGCACCAAGCGATGTCCATCTTGCGGCGATGCGCCTTCCATCACCATCACAAACTCATCTCCACCCAATCTACATAAAATATCTGTAGCTCGCGCTTTCTCTGCAATACGCTTAGTCGCCATCAGCAATAACTGGTCGCCCGCCTCATGCCCTAGGGTATCGTTGACTAATTTAAAATTATCTAAATCAAAAAATAGCAACAACACTTGTTGGCCAGTGCGTTCAGCCTTGGCTATAGCGTGTTCTAAACGCTGCCGAAACAAGCTGCGATTAGGCAAGCCAGTCAGCTCATCATGTGACGCCAAAAACTCTACGCGTCGGCTAAGTGCGATGGCTTCGCTCACATCGCGTCCTGCGCCGCGATAGCCTGTAAAGCTACCGTCAGTAGTAAATATCGGTTTACCAGAAACACGCAGATACACTAATTTGCCTATTTCATCGGTAAAATGCACTACATAATCTGCAAAGCGTTTATGCTCCTGCAAAGTTTTGAGCATTTCGCTAGAAGTGTGGCTGTGGCAAGATTCAACCAAATCTTTCAGGCTGAAGAAACTTAAACCTGCAGAGCCGCCAGTTGCGGCGTTAATTTTTAGCTCACTGTCAGACTCCCAAAACCAATCTGCAGCAGCTTCGGCATAATCTCGAAAATGAGCCTCGCTTTCAATGAGTTTTTGTCTTTCTTCTACCACCTCTACTACTTTCTCATCAAGTAGAGGGCGCAAAAGGTCGGCGTGTTGTTTATCTAACTTTATAGGGCTGCCTCGATATAAACCACGGTTTCTAAGCGCGCCTGATTTTTCACCCAAGTCAAGCACATTGCCAATGACTTTTATAAAATCAGGCATATCCATCGGTTTAATTAAAAACTTTGTAGCTCCTAATGAGGTTGCAAAGCGCTCATCTTGTGACGTAGTGTAAGTAGCGGTGTAAAAAATAAAAGGGATTTTTTTCAAATACTGATTTTGTTTAACGGCTCGGCATAAGCCGTAGCCATCCATCTCTGGCATCAGAATGTCTGAAATGATTAAATCTACAGGTTGCACTTGCAAATGCGTAAAAGCCTTTAGCCCATTGTCAAAACTAAAAACCTCAAAGCCTGCTGCAATTAACTCCTTTTCTAGCAGAGCTCTAGAGTTTTGGTCATCTTCTGCAATTAAAACTTTCATTTATTATTTCCCAATCACAATCTTAATGAAAAACTGCCATTTTGCATTAGTATTACTTGCCATTTTTGTACAACTATTACATACACACACCCATTCATTATAATAGTAAATGTACTACCTGCCCTAATTTACTAAAAACCAAGGTGCGGGCTTGGCATTTAATTTTTTAAAGGTAATTCTACCCAATCAAATATTGAAATGTCTTCTTGAGGCTTGTTTTAGCAAGGCCAATGTCCGTGTCATAACAAGTAACTCTTATCAATACATTGAGCAACATATGTTGCAGCCGTACGAATTGCGAATTAAGTGGAATGAGTGACTCTTATGATATTGATGCTACAAACGTAGATTTTGTGAATAGTGAATTTTAAATTTAATCACAGAAATTAATCTGCTTATTATCATTAAAAGCCACGGTTTTTATCACAATTTGTTAAAGCCATTAATTCAAGTAAACTCTAAATAATATATAATTATTAGATACTTAAATAAGATTTATTGCTCAATTTTATTACGCATAAAATCTGCCACGCCGTAAAGTTGCTCAGTGAGATTTTGCATCAGTTTATCGTCCATATTCAGGCTTTGCATGGCTTTTATCATGCAATACATCCACTGATCTCGCTCAGATTCACCAATGCTAAATGACATATGTCTTTGACGCAACCTAGGGTGGCCGTAGCGCTCAATATACAAAGCTGGCCCGCCTGTCCAGCCTGTGAGGAACATAAACAACTTTTCGCGCGCTTCGGTTAAATCTTTGGCATGATAAGCACGTATGGGTGCGGCTTTTGGGTCGCTATCCATAATATCGTAAAAAGTTTCTACCAGCTCGCGGATTTTTTCAGCACCACCATGATCGCCACCTAGTAGCTGGTAAAAGGTAGATTTATTGCTACCTACATCTTCAATTTTGTTCAGCATATTACTTTAATAAATGGGGGTTTGTGGGAGCGGCTGGCGGCCGCGAATAGCTGTCGAATATCATCGTAAAAAAATCGGGGCTACTAGCACCTTCTACATGGTTTTTACCAAACTCGCTGCGAGTTTAGCGCGGATTCTCGCTTCATCGGTATCTTTACCCGTCGCTAACGCCACACCCATGCGGCGCTTTACAAATGATTCAGGTTTTCCAAATAAACGTACATCGCTACAAGGAATAGCCAGAGCGGCTTCCAGGCCATCGTATTGTAAGTTTTTAGAGTCAATTCCACCATAAATCACCGCGCTCGCACCTGCGTTTGTCAACGCAACATCTACTGGCAAACCCAAAATCGCGCGTGCGTGTAGTTCAAATTCACTTAAACGTTGTGTACACATGGTGACCATACCCGTATCGTGCGGGCGCGGGCTTACTTCAGAAAACCACACCGCATCGCTCTTAACGAATAATTCCACGCCAAACAGCCCTAAGCCACCAAGCGCGTCGGTAATGGTTTTAGCGATGGTTTGGGCATTTTTAAGCGCGTTTTGATTCATCGCTTGCGGCTGCCAACTCTCGACATAATCACCGTTTTTTTGCACGTGGCCAATGGGTTCGCAGAAGTAGGTTTGAATCTCGCCCGCCGCATTTTTGGCACGCACGGTGAGTAGCGTAATTTCATAATCAAAATCAATTTGACCTTCTACAATCACCACGCCTAAATTCACGCGCCCGCCTGTGGCGGCGTAATCCCAAGCGGCTTGCACTTGCGATTTTTCCGTAACGCGCGATTGGCCTTTGCCGCTGGATGACATGGTGGGCTTGATGAAACACGGATAGCCTATACTCTCATCAATACTGGCTTGCAGCTCGATTGCACTACGCGCAAACGCATAAGATGAAACAGGTAATTTGAGTTCTTCTGCGGCTAAGCGTCGAATGCCTTCGCGGTTCATGGTGAGTTGCACGGCTTTAACGGTGGGAATCACCGTAAACCCTTCTGCCTCAATTTCCGCTAACGCATTGGTGTTTAGCGCCTCAATTTCTGGCACAATTAAATGTGGTTTTTCTTGGTGGATTAAGGCTTTTAAAGCTACTGCATCGGTCATGTCAATCGTATAGGCCTTATGCGCCACCTGATGTCCAGGCGCATTTTCGTAACGATCGACCGCGATGACTTCTACCCCAAACCGTTGTAAAGCTATGATGACTTCTTTGCCCAGCTCGCCACTGCCCAGCAGCATGACTTTGGTAGCGGAAGGTGTGAGTGGTGAACCAATTGTCATGTAAAACTCCAGCTTAAACTTAACATTTTATTTAAGCTGAAATAATAACACGAGCCCAGTAGCCTCGTGCTAAATGCGGTTTGCAATAGTGCTAAGAAACCAGATTAATCGATATCAATCGCAGGCGCAGATTTTTTAGCGCCACCAAACTCGTAGCGCACCCCTAGCCACGCGGCGCGCGGCGCGCCTGGCGATTGAAATTGCTCAGCTTGCCAATCGGCAGGGTTTGCATTAAAGCTTTTATTGGCGGTGTTAAAGGCGTTGGTGCCTAAAATACCTAAGCTTGCGTAATCTTTGTCTAAAATATTGGTCACCTTTAAAAAACCGCTCCAGTTTTGGTGAAAGCGCCAATTGGCATCGGCATTAAACACGGTATAACCCGCTACTTTGCCGTTTACATCATTATTGTTTTCGTCGCCACGCGCGAAAATACTGCCGCTGGTAATCATGTTTAAACCCACTGTTAAATCTGGC